>JAFGJA010000548.1 GCA_016929355.1 Anaerolineae bacterium
GCGCACCATTACGCCAATGTGATGTTTAATGTGATGCGTGGCGGCATTTTTGCCGATCAATACCGCGTTGATACAGCCGATTTGCGTGATTTCATCGCCATCCATCACCCGGCGCTGCTGCGCGATCAGGCTGATTTTTTCGCGGCCCTGCCCCCGACCATTACCCTTGCTGCGCTCAAAACGCGCGCCGAAGCGACTCGCTCAGTGGATCTGATCCGGCTGTGTACGACCTATCTGCCGCTCACATTTAGCCGCCGGCATGGTGATCCTAGCCGCCCCTGGAATCGCTTTGCGATCAATCTGCGCAAACCCGACGGATCGCAGCAGTTGGATTATCAGGGGAACTGGCGCGATATTTTCCAGAACTGGGAAGCGTTGTCCTTCGCCTATCCCGAATTTCTGGAGAGCATGATCGCCGTGTTCCTGAATGCGACCACCGTTGATGGCTACAACCCCTACCGCGTGACCCGCAATGGCATTGATTGGGAAGTGCCCGAACCGAATAATCCCTGGGCCAATATCGGTTATTGGAGCGACCACCAGATCATTTATCTGCAAAAGTTGCTGGAAGCGTGCGCGCGGTTTTATCCCGATAAACTGCCGACGCTGCTCACCAAACGCATCTATTCGTATGCCAATGTGCCTTACCGGATCAAGCCGTACAGCGCGATTGTGCAAGACCCGCGCGCTACGATTGAATTTGATTGGAACAAACACCGCCAGATTGAATCGCTGGTGCAGCAGCATGGCGCGGATGGGCGGTTGGTGCGGGACGCCAACGGGGACGTGCTGCATACCACGTTGGCCGAGAAACTGCTGAATTTGCTGCTGGCGAAGTTGGTCAACTTTGTGCCAGAGGGCGGCATCTGGATGACCACGCAGCGCCCGGAATGGAACGACGCGAATAATGCCCTGGTCGGCAAGGGGATTTCGGTGGTGACGCTGGGTTATGTGCGGCGCTATCTTGTCTTTTTCAGGGATTTATTGGCAGATAGTGGCTTGGATGAGTTGCTATTAAGCTCCGAACTCGTGACTTTGCTGGACGCGATCCGGCAGACGTTCACGGATCACTATACGCTGCTGACCGGCCAGATCACGGATACGCAGCGCAAAACGGTGCTGGATCAACTTGGTCAGGCGGGCAGCGCGTACCGGGAGGGATGTTACACCGCCGGGTTATCTGGCAACGTGAGCGCCGTCAGTGTGGCGGACTTGATTGCGTTTTTGGATAGGACGCAGGCGATTGTGGAACATACGCTGCGCGTGAGCCAACGGGTCGATCAATTGTATCATGCGTATAACGTGCTGCAATTGGCGGATGATCGGGCCGTGATCAAGCTTCTGTCCCAAATGTTGGAAGGGCAGGTGTCGATCCTCTCGTCGGGATTGCTCGCACCGGCTGAGGCGCTGGAACTGCTGCAAGAACTGCGCCAGAGTCCGTTGTATCGTGCGGATCAGCATAGTTATATTTTGTATCCTGACCGCGATCTACCGGGGTTCCTGGCGAAGAACAAGATCACGCTGGATGACGTGCGCGATCTGGCGCTGGTGAAAGTGTTGGTCGCCGATCACGATACGCGCCTGATCACGCAAGATGTCAATGGGGATTATCATTTCAACGGCGATATGCGCAATGCGCGCGGCGTGGCTGGGGCTTTGGCCGCATTAGCACAAGACTCGCGCTATGCCGATCTGGTCACGGCGGAAGCGGATGCAATTCAAGCGTTATTCGAGCGCGTGTTCAATCACGATGCATTTACCGGGCGTTCCGGGTCGTTTTTTGCTTATGAAGGCTTGGGCAGCATTTATTGGCACATGGTTTCCAAACTGCTGCTGGCGGTGCAAGAAACCGTTTATGCGGCGGCGCAAACCGATCCAGCAGTATTACCCGCATTGGTCGGTGTGTATTATGATATTCGCGCCGGATTGGGATTTAATAAAACGCCGGATGAGTACGGCGCATTTCCCACCGATCCCTATTCGCATACACCGGGCGGTCAGGGCGCGCGGCAGCCGGGTATGACAGGTATGGTTAAGGAGGAAATTCTCACGCGGTTGGGTGAATTAGGGCTGGTCATTGACCAGGGGCAAATCAACTTTGATCCGCTGCTGCTGCGTGCTGATGAACTGCTGAACGCCGCTTCGGTGCTGCGTTATGTTGATGTTACCGGCGAAGAAACACAGCTTGCAGTGCCCGCGAATGCGCTGGCGTATACCTTCTGTCAGGTTCCGGTCATCCTGCAAACCGCCGCAGAAGCCAGTATCGAAGTCACCTTGAATGACACCACCACCAAGACTATACTGGGCCGCAGTCTCAGCCCGGCGTTGAGTTCCCACATCTTTTTGCGGGATGGCGTGGTGCGCCGTATTGTTGTGTCTCTGCCCAAATAGCAGCGAGAGTGGTTTTATGAAGCGATTGATCACCCTGACCCTGATCATCACCCTGTTTAGCGCGGCGTTTCTCAATATGTCTGGTATGCAGGCGGCGGACGAAAACCCGCCGCTTTTGCTGGCCGCTTTTGAAGGCAGCATCGGTTATACGGCGGACGACTATTATAACCAGATCGGTTTGGTGTCGTGGGGCGATACAACGGGCAATATTGTCTTAAACGCTGTTGCTGCCGATGGTGATCTTGTGTTGCCGGATCAGGTGGGCGCGAATACAGTTCTCAGTATTACCTATGATATTGCCGGGTATGGTGGGTTTTCTCATGTGCTGACCGATGGCATGGATTGGCTGCCGCAGGATTGGACACGTTACGCTACGTTTGATTTCTGGCTCTATGGCGCGAATTCGGGCGGTGAAATTCAGGTGGAGATCTTCGATAATCGCGCGCCGGAGTCCGCGACGGATACGGCGGAGCGCTGGTATTACCGGATCGTGGATGATGTGACCGGCTGGCGGTTTTTCAGTTTGCCGTTTGCCTATTTCCAACGACGCACGGATTGGCAGCCGGCTGGCGCGCCGGATGATGGTTTGGGGCTGACTGAAGTGCATGGCTATGCGTTCAGTTTTCCGGCAGGCGTGGGATCGCGCACCAACTATCTCGACAATGTGGCTGTGTCTGGTCCGTTGCATTACATGCCCGCCGCCGTTCAAACCAGCGCCGATCCTGCACCCTATAACGCGGCTGGTGACTGGCAACTGGTCTGGAGCGATGAGTTTGAGGCAGTCGCCGGGACGCCGCTTGATGCCCGGTTTTGGACGTGTGAACAAGGCGGGCATGGTTGGGGCAATGATCAGCTTGAATACAATACGAGTCGCCTTGTAAATGTGGCGCAGACCGGCGATAGCAATCTGGCGATCACGGCGCGCGAAGAAAACTATCAGGCAAATGTTTATACGTCCGCGCGTTGCAATACGATGGATAAAATCGAATTCACTTATGGCAAAGTCGAGGCGCGGATCAAGTTGCCGGAGGGACAGGGCATCTGGCCAGCATTCTGGATGTTGGGCGCAAGTTTCCCCGGCGTGAGTTGGCCTGATACTGGCGAAATCGACATCATGGAGTATATCGGCGCGGAACCTTTTACGGTGTATGGTACGATTCATGGGCCGGGCTATTCGGGCACTGATGGATTGAGTATGCCATATAACACTGATGTACTGTTAGCCGATGATTATCATGTGTTCGGCATCGAATGGGAGCCGGACGTGATTCGCTGGTATATAGATGGCGAACTGTTCCACACCGTTACCGCCGCCGATCTCGATGGGTTGGGGGAGTGGGTGTATGATCACGATTTCTATGTGATCATCAATGTGGCAGTGGGAGGTACTTGGCCGGGCAGTCCCGATGACACAACCGTTTTCCCGCAGCAAATGCTGATCGATTGGGTGCGCGTTTACCAACGGAACTGATACAGAAATCTCGAACAACGGATAACCAGGTTATTGATTGGGCGTAAAAAGGCCGTTTAAGGTCGTTTGCAGCCAGCGCATAATTTCACTTGGTTTCAGACCGGATGGCTTGCTGATGCACATCGGCAGTGTTAAGAGATTGGAGTGATCGATTTCCTCATAGGCGGTGATGATCACGATCCGAATATCGCGCAAGTTTTCATTGTTCTGAATGTGTTGGATGACTTGTTGCCCATCCATATCGGGTAAATTCAGATCAAGCAGGATGATCTCTGGCCGGTTCCGTTTGACCATTTCGAGCGCTTCACAGCCTGTATAAGCATAGGTGATCTGGTAATGGCGCACCGGGTTGGATAACATACGTTCGATCAGGCGCACAAAGTCCGGGTCACGATCCACCACCAGCACATTATTCAAGGTGTCACTAAACTGGCGCAGCACATCCCATAGATTTTCATAGGTGATGGGTTTGATCAAGTACCCATCCACCGCGAATCGTTGGCGGAGCGGTTCTTCGCCGGGAAGCGGGCAAGTGATGATGACCGTTTGCGAGGTTTGCAGGGCTTGAATTACAGCTTGCAGGGCGGTCTGATCAATGGGTTCCGTGCTCGTATCAATGATGATGGCTTGCGGCATAATCTGCATGGCGGCTCGCTGGACCTGCGCCAATTCGGGCACAACCAGAAACCGAAAATCGCTCAACGAGCGTGAGACCAGCGCGGCGGCAGAAGGGCTGCGCGTGACCAGCAAGACCACTTGCGGCTGATTGTGTTTTAGCGTGCTTTCGTCTAGCGGCACAACATCGCTGATTGGCGTGTCATGCAGCAGCGTTTCAACCTGACTCACCGGCAGACTGAACGAAAACACACTCCCCACTCCCACTTCGCTCTCCACCCATATTTTACCGCCATGTAGATTAATGAGCTGTTTACTGATCGCAAGGCCGAGTCCTGCACCTTCATTGCGGCGCTGCATGGGATTTTCAAGCTGGCGAAATGACTCGAAAATATCCGCCATATTTTTAGTGGGGATGCCGATGCCGGTATCAGAAACCATGACAATCACTTCGCTGTCCTGCGGGGCAGCGCTGACCACAATTTCGCCATCTTCGGTAAAGCGCGCCGCATTGTTGAGCAAATTCAGTATCACCTGTTTGAGCCGCACCGCATCGCCCCAGATGGAGGGCAATTGGTCTGGCAAATGGGTGCGCAGCACTAAGCCACGTCCCTCAACCAGTTGGCGGGCGGTGCTGATCGCATCGTCAATGACTGTTAACAGATCGAGTTCTTCCGATTCCAGGCTCATGTAGGCCGATTCCAGACGGGCGAGATCGAGCACGTCGTTGACTAAATCCTGTAGGTGCGCTGCATTGCGGTACACTACACTGAGATCACGCAGATAGGCCGGGGGCAGGGAACCGCCGTAATATTCCGGCGACTTGATCATCGTTTCGGTAAAGCCCGCGATCAGGTTAAGAGGCGTGCGGAGTTCGTGACTGATCGTTTGCGCAAACTGCTGCTTGAGTTTGCGGGCTTCATCCGCCTGATTACGGGTTTGGACTAACATCACATTGGATCGTTGCAGCTTGGCGAGGGTCGTGTCGAGTTGTTTGAGAACCTGTTCCAGCCGCGCTTTATGTTCGCGGGCGATCAATTCATTTTTGTGTGCTTCTTCGTAGCCGTTAATGGTCCAGTCGAGCGTTGTGCGCAGATTTTTGGTCGAAATAAAAATGGCAATGGTGGTCAGGGTGAGCGTCGTCATTGGCGTAAAAATGTCCGAGGGACGCAGATCAGTATTGAGCGTATGCGCCATTAA
>JAFGJA010000549.1 GCA_016929355.1 Anaerolineae bacterium
CGGCGCGTATTTTTCCTGTTGATGCGGCAGCGTACCGCCGCGAGGAGGTTGATCATGGCTAGGACAACACATAGCACCGGATCGGGAAGTGTAAACTTCATGGCTGTTTTTTGCGTGTCTCAAGAACATCACTACAGGAAAAAACTAATTCATGGATATGACCATTCGCACGTTTCAATTTGACGATTTACCCGCTCTGACCAACGTGATCAACGCTGCCGCCGCCGCCGATCACGAAGATACCCGTACCACGAGTGACGATCTCCGCACCCGCTTTGAGCGCCCCTATTTCTACGCTGAACAAAATGTCCTGCTCGCTGAACAGCCCGACGGAACCCTGATCGGTTATGTCACCGCCGAACTCGATCCCCGGTTTGGGCGAGGCTGGGGGACGGGCTGTGTGCATCCTGACTACCGGCGGCAAGGCATCGGGCGCGCACTAATCCAGGCGGCGGACGCGCGGCATCGTGAACGCGCCGCCACCGAACTCGCGCCGGAGTTGCCGCTCTGGGTCACGCGCTTTTGCCGCGACTCCAACACGCCAACGCGCACGTTATTCGAAGCGGAGGGATACGCGATCTGGCGCGTGAGCTGGTTCATGCACATCGATCTGACGGCAACGATAGAAGCCCCCGCGCTGCCGGATGGCTTCACGCTGCGTCCGTTTGAGCGCACCCGCGATGCGCGCACGGTCTGGGATATGGAAGGGGAAATTTTCCATGATGCGCCCGGTTATTTTCAGCCGCCGTTTGAAGTCTGGGAAACGTTCATGTTTCCGCCGGGGCACGATGACCGATTGTGGTTGATCGCAATGAATGGCGACGAACCCGCCGGGCTGTGCCTGTGCCATCCCAAACACGACAAACCCGCTACCGGCTGGGTAGCACTTTTCGGCGTGCGGACGCCGTATCGCGGGCGCGGGCTGGGTTTGGCGCTGCTGCGGCGCGGGTTCGCGGTCATGCAGGCGCACGGTTTTACGGCGGCGGAGTTGGATGTAGACTCGGAGAATAAGACTAATGCGGTGGCCCTATACGAACGCGCAGGGATGCAGGTGGATCGGAAATATCTGATCTATCGTAACGTGCTGCGCGGCACAGTCGAGGACTGAGTAAGTTTGGTACAGTAGACACAAATTAAGCCGTCCTGATCTCGGGGCGGCTTTTTGATTATCCGATGCGCGGGGCAATAAATCTGTAAATCGTGATGCCGGTAATCCACAAACTTATTCCAATTACTCCTTGTAAAAGACTCAAAAAACAAAGGGCAGAAAAACCGCCCTCAATTGCCCCAGGAAATAGGATCAAACCTGCGAAAATGAGCCAGAGACCGGGCAAACCGGTAAAAACAAACAGCGTAATAGCAAGCGCAATTTGGGCAACATAAACGCCTAATGTGCGGGGTTTGCGTAACGGGTGTTGCGTTGCCTGTATCGGGCGGTGAATTTGCTCTAACTCTTTGGCAGCAGCCTCATAAAAAGGATCAAATTCCAGGGCTTTATTCAAATATTGTATGCGCTGACGCACCGTAGGCGCTAGCTGTGCGGCAAGATACCAGGCATCTGCACTTGGATTCTCACGCAAAAGACGCCGTAACATATCGCGCGCTACGCCTTTATTACCGGCGCGAATAGCCTGTGTCACTGCAAGTAATTCGGCATCCATGTTTGAAGTAGTTTTCATTAGATAGTGTTATCCTATGCTATAGTCTGTACCTCTCACAATAGTACTGCGAAATCACACAAAGAAAAATCAATGTTCATGGCTCCTCTTAGCTTGCCTTTTTTCGCGATCTGCGTGTACGCTGAGAGTGGTGGATTCTACTCTTGAGGAGGCGTGACGAGATGACCTTAACACCACAACAAGAAGCGGCGATGCGCCATTACTTCAAATATTTGAACAGGTTCATGGTGATCATGTGGCGGTTGGGTTTAGGGCGGCTGCTCAATGCGTGGCCGGAACGCGGCGGGCAAATCATGGTGATCGTGCATACCGGGCGCAAATCCGGCCAGACGCGCTATGCCCCGGTGAATTATGCGCTTGTGGATGGCGAACTGTATTGCAGCGCCGGGTTTGGCGCAAAAACCCACTGGTACAAGAACATCATGGCGATCCCGGCGGTTGAAGTGTGGCTGCCGGATGGTCGCTGGACGGGCGTAGCGGAAGATGTAAGCGACCATGCGGACCGGTTGCGGCTGATGCGCGCGGTCATGATCGGGAGCGGGTTTGCGGCCCCCTTGCTGGCGAACATTCACCCGCACACCATGAGCGATGACGCACTACACGAACTGACCGCGACCTATCGCCTGATCCACATCACGCGCGACCATAAACGTCACACGCCGGGCGATCTGGCCTGGGTATTGTGGGGGCTGCTGGCGCTGTTTCTGATCACGCGCCGCAAGCGCTAATTGCGCATGTCCGCAGAACGCTATATGATCGCGGAAAGAATGCTTATTGCGCTAAACTGCTATTAACTACTCATTAAAAGGAAGCTCCGGCTCATGACTGAAACAGCGACACAAACCGGCTCCCGGTCATTGCTGCGTAGACTGTTGATGTGGTTGTTGGCCGCGCTGCTGCCGATTTTCGCCATCATCCCCACCATCACAACGCCGGTTGAAGATTACGCCATTGATACAGCCGCGTTTCACATCTATCGCACGGTGGTGTTCTCCGAGGCGCGCGCTGAGAGTGATCTCTTTTCCGGCGGGATTCTGCCGCGCTGGACGCAACCGACTAACGGCGGCCTCGGTGGACCCTTGTTCGCGTATACGCCCACGCTGATGTATTTCTTGATGGATGGCTTCCACACGCTCGGCCTGGATTACGTCTATACCTGGCGCGCGGTGATCGTCCTGATGCTGGTCATCGCGTCGGTGGGCATGTTCGGCTTTGCGCGGGAGCTATTCCGCCGGAATGATGCGGCGTATCTCAGCGCGGCGGCCTTCGTTTATGCGCCCCTGCTGCTGCGCGATTTCATCGAGCGCGGCTCACCGCAGGCGACCGGCGTGGCGTTATTTCCCTGGGTGTTGTGGCTGGCGTACCGTCTGGCCTGCCGCCCCAACGGGGTCAATTTTGCGCTGACGGCGCTGGCGTGGGCGCTGCTGGTATTTGCCCATAACCTCTCGGCGGTGCTGCTCACCCCGGTAATCGGGATACTCTGCATCATGATGCTGCACCCCTCCATGACGCGGATTCCGCCCTCCTTAGGCGTTTTAGGACGTACCCAACGCCGGATGCACCGTTTACAGCGTATCGGGTTTGTGCTGCTGGCGCTGGTCGTTGGCTCGCTGCTCGTGGCGTTTTATGTGTTCCCTGTCTTCGCGGAACTGCAATACATCCAGATCGATAATCCGCAGCAGACCACGCACGCCTACCCGCCGGACAATCCAACCCCACTCGATGCCTTATTTGCCCTGCCCCCGGTGTTTGATACGGGCCTGGGCAACAACACGATGGGCGCAGGCGTCGGGCTGTTTCACATCTTCATCGGCACGCTGGTGCTGATCATGTTTGTGTTCATGGTCCCCCTGTTCTGGTCGGATTCGCGGAGCATCCGCGCCAACCCTATCGCGCGGCGGTTCCGGGCGCTGAGTTCGTTTCTGTTGGGGACCAGCGCCTTAGGTCTTCTGGTGCTCTGGCTGCAAACCGACTCCGCGACTCCCGTCTGGCGCGCGCTCGATGTTTTGGATGTGCTGCAATTTCGCTTCCGGCTGTTGAGCGTCCTCAATCTGGCGGTAGCGCTCAATTTCGGCTGGTTCGTCACCTTCAATACGCATCTCTCGCGCACGGAAGAACCGGATCAACTCAAACGCACCTGGCAAGATACGACCAATATTGCCATTGCCGTGTTGGTCGTGACGATTGGCATCAGCCTGTTTGCGCTCTACCCCGACCTGATGCACCGTTACAACACCCTGCCGGAAAATCTCACCAGCGAACAGGTCAAGGAAAACACCATTGCCGCAAATACGGCGAGTCTGTCGGCGTTTAACGAATACGTCCCGATCTGGCGGCACATGCCTTTCACCGCCGAAGAAATGCAGCACGCCGCCGCATCGCCGGTTGCCAATCTGCCGGAGGGCGCGACGATCACGCAGGACGAACGCAAAACGGGCCAGTGGAACATCGAGATCGACACGCCGGACGCCTTCACCGCCGCGTTTTACCTGCTCTATTATCCCGGTTGGGAAGCGCGCATTGATGGCGATAAACAATCGATTCGCCCCGCCGATGAAGACGAAATTTTGCCCAATACCGGGTATCTGCTATTAGACGTACCCGCCGGATCGCATGAGATCACACTGGAATACGGCGGGACCACCGCGCAGCATATCGGCGACGGCACGAGTCTCCTCATGGCGCTGCTGCTGATCGGCCTTGCGATCCGGTGGCGACCCGGCTGGACGACTCTCCCGGAACAGATGGAAATCCTCACCTATCCGGCAGTGCGCGTGAGTCTGGTGGCGATTTTGCTGGTACTGCTCCTGGTCGGCAACAAAACCGTCTGGCTCGATGATACCTATGAACTGCTGCCGGATTCGACCTGCGACTCGATCCATGATGTCGCTCAATTTGCGGCGGTGGATTTTGGCCCTTACCGGTTATGCGGCTATAAAATCCAGGATGCCACACTTGGTCAGGGCGGCACGCTGCGGCTGACGCTGTACTGGCAGATCGATGAGGCCATCGAGCGTCCGGCGACGAGTTTCGCGCATGTGATCGGGGAAAAATTCAATCCGCAGACCAATACCATCGTCTGGGGGGAGAGCGATCACCGCACGCCCGGCGATCATCCCACCAG
>JAFGJA010000550.1 GCA_016929355.1 Anaerolineae bacterium
GAATTTAAGATGTCTTGTTATAGTCGGATTGAGATTTAACGGCAACAAAAAGGGTAGCTATCCTATGCAACGACATACAACTATGCGGTCCATAATTGGTCTGGTTTTACTCATAGCAGCTTTGTTCACCCCTGTATTCGGGGCGATCCACGCGCAGGAAAACCTGACCCAAAGCCAGGCGCGTGGGTATCTCACGACTCCCGGCGAACTGCACAGCATTCAGCAAAAAGCAGCGCGGGGCCTGGAACCCTATCGCAGCGCGGTGGCGAACGTGTTGGCATGGGCGGACGAACAGTGGAATTACGATCTCGAAACTGAGGTAAGCTGTCCCAATGCCAACAAACCCCAGTGGATCGAGAACGAACACGGGGTGGCGATTCTATATGCTAAAGCGCTCGCCTATCATCTTACCGGCGAGATAACGTATGCCGACGAAGTAAAAACGATCCTGCAAACCATCATGACCGAGATCGCCAGTATTCCCCTGGACGCGCCGCAGTGTGAGCTTAATTTTGCCTGGGGCGTGCCCGAACTCGTCGCCGCCGCCGACCTGATTGAAGATTACTGGTACGATCAAACCTGTACCGGACCGCTTGAGACAGGCTATGGCGATAATGCTATTGGCGAGGGAAACTGCAAAGACCTGTTCCAGAATTGGCTGGTCAAGAATCCGTATTTTGTCATCTCGCTGACGGCAGAAGAAGCGCAGAGCAATTGGGGAGCCGCCGCCACCAATACCTTGGCCTACATCGCCGATTATCTCTGGGATCGTCCAGAAGTCACGCTGATCCATCGCACCGAAACACGCCTCGGTGACGGGGAGCCGTTGGCCTTCACCCCCGCCGAAGCCTATAACCATGCGAATCAACTGGCGCTAGACCGCATGAACGGCTACCGGGTCGAATATCGCAGCAGCAGTTCATGCGATGAATTAGGAGGCAAACAGCAAAGTGATGCGTTTCCGCCGGTCAAATCGCAAATCACACCCGCCGGGATTATTCCCGAAGATGCACGCCGCGACGAATCGTGCAATGTGCCCGCTTATAACGGCAAGTATCAAAACTATCCCCAGGTGCATGTGGGAAATAACGTCCAACAATGTGAACTCATGTTGCGGCGCGGTGATACGTCTTGCTATAACAACATTGACTTGAGCGATATTGCGGCGTTCACCTTTACGGATCGGGATGGGGAAACGCAAACAACTCATCTCTATCCGGGGCGCGGGTCGCTGGAACAGGCGATCAACGCGATTATTGTGGCGTCCCGAACCGAGTGGCGGCATGATGCCGCGCTAGAAGTGGCCTATCGCTACTACTACACGCACCATACGCAAGACGATTTTTTGCTGTGGTTTCAAGAGTTGAATCGCCCGGCGCAATGCGATCAAGACATTTGCTTCGGCACGTTAACACACGGATTCGCCCCTGGTGAGGCGCTGGCAGCACCGCCAGTTGTGCCACCCCCATCAGACTAACACGCTCATCCAGCAAACCTACAATAGCGGGTAATAAAAACATGGCTACCATTAAATCCATTCAAAAACCACGCGCGAATATGATTCCCATTCCCTTGATGTTAGGAATCGGGGGAATAGCTGCCGCCGCCATCATTGGCTTAATGGCCGCTGCGACGCCCACCTTCACTATTTTGGGTATCGTCGCCTTGATCATTATCGTCGCCAGTTTGCAGTATCCTGAAGCCGCCACGCTGACGTTTTTTTTCATTCTCTACACCAATTCCGCCCTGATTGCGGCCAATTTTCATAATGTGCCGATTGCGATAGCCGGTTTGTTCCCGCTCATCATGATGCTGCCCTTTGCCATCTATATGCTCTTTGGCAAAGAAAAAATCATCCTCACCCCGCAGCTTTACTTGTTAGCCGGGCTGCTGCTGGTTCAAGTGGTGGGGACGATCAACTCAATTGATGTCGGCACAGCATCAGAAGAATTGTTTGAGTTTATCGTCGAAGGCGTCATTATCTACTTCCTCGTCACCAATGTCGTGCGCACACCAGCAACCCTGAAGCGCGTCATGCTGGTCATTCTGATCGCCGCCATTATTCTTGGCGCATTTCCGCTCTTTCAAGAACTGACCAAGACCTATGACAACAACTATGGGGGCTTCGCTCAGATTGAAGAATATGCCGGGTTCACCGCGCAAGAAACGCTCATCTCCGAAGTGCGCCAACAACGACTTTCCGGCGCTATCGGTGAAGTGAATCGCTTCGCCCAAACCATGCTCATGATGTTGATGATCAGCTTGCCGATGCTGGGCGGGCGGACTTCTTTGCCCTGGAAACTCATTGCGCTCGCAGCCTCGGTTTTTTCAGTCGCCGGGGTCATTCTGCCTTTCTCGCGGGGGGCGGCGGTGGGCTTTGCGCTTCTGGTCATTATTGCCGTGCCCTTACGCTTAATTGATGTGCGCCGGGTGGCTGTCTTTGTCATGTTAGGCGTGGTCGCATTAATGGCTGTCCCGCAATATGCCGCTCGCATTGTCTCCATTCAAGATTCGTTCGAATATGTGGCCGGGGATAGCAGTTCCGGCGAGGCCGACGGCGCAACCAAAGGCCGTTTAACCGAGATGCTGGCCGCCGTGATCGTTTATGTGGAGCATCCTGTCGTGGGGGTTGGTCCCGGCATGTATAAGTATTACTCGCAGGATGTGGGCAATCAACTGGGGATTCGCCGCCTGGACGGAGCGCGCCGGTCCCACTCCCTTTATCTGGATATTGCCGCTAACACCGGCACACTCGGCTTGCTAACGACATTAGGCGCGGTTTTTGTCACGGTGCGCCAGCTTATCAGAGTCCGCAACCGGTGGGAAAGGGGAAATCCATTTCTCAGAAATGTAGCTACCGGGCTGGCCTTAGCCATCATCGTGTATATGACCACCGGCTTTTTCCTGCATTTCGCCTACATCCGGTATTTTTGGACGACGATTGCCCTGGGAGCCGCCACCGCTCAAATTTCGAAACAGGTAGCAGAATCAATCACCGATGATCCTGCGCTTGCCACCGCCGCAACAGCCGCCACCGCCGCGCATCCGTAGGCGGTATCAGCGTCGTACTCGCTCTGGAATTGTGGGATACCGCAATTCACAGTACAATAAATCACAATCATTCTATTCAAAAGGGTGTTACAGGGAGTCCCATGACAGCAAAAATCTCGCTATTAGCTATGATTCTCATCTTCGCTTTTTCATTGCCCCTCTCCTCAACTACTCTGGCAAAAACAGATTTCGACTGCGCCGGAGTGCAAGATGTTCCCATAGACGAATGTCAAACACTGATCGATCTGTTTGAGGCTACCAACGGTCCAGGCTGGGATAACGCGACTGATTGGGTAATTTCCAGTACGGTCTGCACCTGGTGGGGCGTCACCTGCCGCAATGGGCATATTGCCGCCCTTGCCCTATCCGATAACGATCTGGAAGGGGCTGTACCCGTCGATTTGGCTGAACTGACGTTTTTGGAAGAACTGTCGCTAGAGGACAATTACCTGGTTGGCACAATTCCCGCCGAACTAGGCACGCTGTCTCTCCTGACCGCCCTGCGCCTCGGCAACAATGAGTTAGAAGGACCGATTCCGGCAGAATTAGGTGACCTCGCCAATCTACAAGAACTGCGTCTGGATACCAATAAATTATCCGGCTCCATTCCGCCGGAACTGGGCCAACTCGCCAGGTTGCGCGAACTGCATCTCAACGATAACGCGCTCACGGGGACCATTCCGCTTGAACTGACCGCACTGCCCCTGCTGCGCGTCTTGAGCCTGCAAAACAATGTCTTATCCGGCTCCATTCCGCCAGGGCTAGCCCAGCTAACCGACTTACGCGAACTCGATCTTAGCGGCAATCTCCTGGTCGAAGACATTCCCGCCGAACTGGGCGACTTACCCTATCTCGAAACCCTGATCCTCGATCACAATTTTCTGGAAGGCACTATCCCGCCGGAGCTAGGCAATCTTAGCAACCTGCGCGAGATCGATTTGTCTTTTAACCAGATTAAAGGGGAAATTCCCCCGGCGCTGCTCAACCTGACTGAAATTAAATTATTGGCGATGTCCGATAATCGTCTTGAAGGCGAACTGCCCCCCGGCCTGGGCAACCTGGAAAATTTGCAGATTATCCATGTGGAAAACAATGAACTCACCGGACCGATCCCGCCGGAATTGGGCAATCTCCCGAATCTGCTGGAATTGCGGTTGGCAGGCAACGAACTGGATAACCTCATCCCGGTAGAATTGGCGAACATCAAAACGCTGCGTTCGATCCGGTTGAACGGTAATAACCTCAGTGGCACGATTCCGCTCGAACTCGGCTCATTGACCGAACTGCGCCAACTGCGCCTATCAGCGAACCAGATTGAAGGGGAAATCCCGCTTGAGTTGGGCCAACTGACCAACCTCGAAATCCTCGATTTGACCGGCAATCTCTTAACCGGCGCAATTCCACCGGAACTCGGCCAGTTGATCAACCTGCGCGAAATTGATGTGTCCAACAACCTCATGTCCGGTGAAATCCCTCTGGAAGTCACGCAACTGGTCAACCTGGAGGAAATCGATTTTTCCAGCAATGCCTTTGCCGGCGAAATTCCGGCAGAATTTGCGCGGCTGCACCATCTCCACGTCTTGGATTTGGAAGATAACCAATTCACCGGCACGATCCCCGAATCGCTGGCAACGCTGCCGGATATGCATACGCTGCTGCTGAGTCGGAACCAGCTTTCGGGCGAGATTCCGGCGGTGTTAGGTACGCTGACCGAATTACAGGACCTGAATCTCTCGAACAACCAGTTCACCGGGCAAATCCCCGCGCAGTTGGGCCGACTCGCCAATCTGCAAACGCTTAATCTGGGCAACAATCAACTGAGCGGTCCTATTCCCGCCGAATTGGATGGGTTAACCAACCTGCTGAATCTCATTCTGTCCGGTAACGAACTCGCCGAATCCATCCCGGCGCGATTGGGTAACATTGCAACACTGCAAGAACTGGACCTATCTCAGAATCTCCTGACCGGCCCCATTCCTAATACATTGGGCGCGCTCACAGCGCTGGAACTGCTCGACCTCTCCGAGAACATGTTAGAAGGTTCTATCCCGGCAGAATTCAGCGATCTGGCGCTGCTACAGGAATTTTACGTGCAGAACAACATCCTGACGGGCGAAATCCCGACGATGATCATGAATCTCACCGATCTGGCTCCGGCCCATGATATTCTGGATGTGGGCTTTAATATGTTATCCACTAACGATCCCGCCGTTGAAGCATTCCTGACGCTCCGCGATCCTGATTGGAATCTCACGCAAAACATCGCGCCAACGAACATCGCTGTGCGTTCGCGCACCGCAAACAGCATCGACTTAATGTGGGAATCCATCGACTTTGTGACCGGGGTCGGCTACTATGAAGTCTCCTACGCGACGGAACCGGGCGGACCCTATATCCGTTACGGGACGACGATCAGCAAACTCGTCGCTACCCTGACGATCACGGGCCTGCAACCGGATCAAACCTACTACTTCGTGATTCGCACCTTCTCGCTGGCCGATGGGACGCTGCAAAACAATATGTGGAGCGACTACAGCGCCGAATTCTCCGTGCCGCCCTATGAAGGCAGCGAATAGCATCGCCTGCACGCGGGTGGATGGCCTAACGGGATCACGCTAGCCAGGCGGCCATCCGCCCGCCCTTTCTTCTTATTGGGAAACCCATGGGGTTCTCAACGTTTACTTATTCTAATGGTAGAAATGATAGCAGCAGACTATTATCTCAATATGTGTCACGGCATGTGTAACTGAAGGGGACTAACAACGCCTTATGCCCAACTCAGATCAAACGATTTCGCGCCCGAAAGTCGCCTATATGATGTCTCGTTTTCCCAAAATCACCGAGACATTTGTCCTTTACGAAATGATCGCGGTGGAAAAAGCGGGTGTTGACATTGAAATTTATCCACTCATGCGCGAACATACCACCGTCATGCACCCCGAAGCGCCCCCTTTGGTGGCCCGCGCGCATTTTTTACCGTTCATATCACTGGACATTGTGCGCAGCAATCTTCAGTTTATGCTGCGTAAGCCGCGCGCCTATTGGGGAACGCTGTTGACAGCGCTACGCGCCACCTGGGGCAGCCGCCGCTATTTTGTGGGGATTCTGGCCTTTTTCCCGAAGACCGTCCACATGGCGCGCTTGATGGCCGATGATGGCATTACGCACATTCACGCGCATTTCGCCAGCCATCCCACCGCCGCCGCGTATATCATCCACCACCTGACCGGGATTCCATACAGTTTCACGGCGCACGGTTCCGATCTGCATCGTGAAAAACGGATGCTGTGCGAAAAACTCAACGCAGCGCGCTTCGCCGTGACCATCTCCCAGTACAACTACGAAACGATGATCACCACCTGCGGCGCGCACATGGTGGATCGCCTGATGATCATCCACTGCGGGGTGGATACCAACGCTTTCGCGCCTGAACCAACGACCAATGAAGCTAGCGCAGCAACGCACAGCGCAGCATCTGACGATACATCGCTCAATATTGCCTGTATTGGCACGCTGCATGAGGTCAAAGGGCAAAGTTACCTGATCGAAGCCTGCCAACGGCTGCACGAACGCGGCATCCCCTTCGAATGCCATTTGATCGGCGATGGCGAAGATCGCGCGATGTTAGAAACGAAAGTGGCCCAGGCCAACATGACCGATCAGGTCACATTTCACGGGTATCTCACCCATGATGGCGTGACCCGTTTGGTAAAACAAGCGGATGTGGTCGTCACGCCGAGCGTACCGAGCAATGATGGGCGGCGCGAAGGGATTCCGGTGGCAACGATGGAAGCGATGGCCTGTGGCGTGCCGGTGGTTGCCAGCCGCTTATCCGGTATTCCCGAACTGGTAGACGATGGTGAAACGGGTATCCTCGTGGAACCGCGCGACGTGACCGGGATTGCTGATGCGCTGCAACAACTCGCGCAGGATGAACCGCGCCGCCAACGGTTAGGGTACGCTGGCCGCGCGAAAATCATGCGCGAATTTAGTTTGAGTGCCAATGCGGAAACGCTGGCACGCCTGTTTGCGGGGGAATCATCATGAGTCTGGCTCTGATCTTATTCTGGTTATCCATTTTCCTGTTGTTCTATACCTATGTCCTGTTTACAATGCTCCTGGTAATTCGCAGCCTGCTGCGGCCTATCCCATACAAAAAAGAGCCGATCACGCCCCCGGTGAGTCTGATCATTGCCGCCTATAACGAGGCCGAAGGAATCGAGAAAAAGCTCAAAAACATCCTGACGATGGATTATCCCGCCGGCCAGTTTGAAGCGATCATTGCGTCGGATGGGAGCGATGATGGCACGAATGAGATTGTGGCGCGTTATGCGGCGGAACACGACATTATCAAGCTGCTGGAACTGCCGCGCCAGGGTAAAGCGGGCGCGCTCAATGACGCGATTGCCACCGCCTCCGGCGAAATTCTGGTGTTTTCGGATGCCAACAGCCAGTATGCCACCGACGCGATCCGCGTGATCGTCCAACCGTTTGCCGATGCCACCATCGGCGGTGTCGCGGGCAATCAGCGCTACATCAAAGGCGATACGCCCGCCGATAATGTGGGCGAAACCGGCTATTGGAGTTTTGATCGCATCCTCAAAACGCTGGAAAGTCAGGGCGGAAACGTGATCTCGGCGACAGGCGCAATTTACGCGATCCGCCGCTCGTTGTTCCAGGGCGTACCGGAAGGCGTCACCGACGATTTTGTGACTTCAACGCGCGTGATCGCGCAAGGCTACCGCCTGGTGTTTGAGCCGGATGCCGTCGCGTTTGAACCCACCGCCCAATCGCAAACCAAAGAATTCGGGCGTAAAGTGCGCATCATGACGCGCGGCCTGACCGCCGTTGTGGAAATGCGCGAACTGTTGAATCCGTTTCGCCATAAATTCTACGCGCTGCAACTCTTTACCCATAAGGTACTGCGCCGCCTGATGTACATACCCTTAATCGTCATCTTGATCGCCAATCCATTTTTGTGGAATACACATGTTTTCTACCAACTCACCATGCTCGCCCAGATCGGTTTTTACGGGTTGGCGATCCTGGGTTGGCTCGCGGGCAAAATGGGCATTAAACTGCCGAAAGTGCTCAATATCCCTGCCTATTTCTGCATGGTGTATCTGGCGGCATTACTGGCAAGCTGGAACGTCGTGCGCGGCCACCGCATTAACCGGTGGTCAACCGCGCGCCAATCGTGATGAATTTTGCTTAACCTGTCTTTTTCCCGCTACGGGTAAAGGAGTTTGATCCTGGATTATGGTCGATAAAGTGATCGTCGCCGGTTGTACGCACAGTGGCCTCGCGGTCATGCGGTCATTGGGCAAACATGGACTCTATGTGATCGGGCTAACCCACAAAGCCACTGATTTTGGATTGGCTTCAAAATATGTCAAAGAAAAACTGATCTGCCCTGATCCCAAAAACGAAACCGCCCTGGTTGAATTTTTGCTGGAGAAGGGGCCAACGCTGCAAGGGACGTTCATTCTGGAAGGCACGGATGCCTTTGCCGTGGTGCTGTCGAAACACAAAGCCGAATTGAGCCAATACTACAAAATGGTCACACCCGAATGGCCGATTTTGCAGCAGTTTGTCGAAAAACACCTGTCGTATGAAATTGCGGATGCGTGCGGCGTGCCCCACCCCAAGTTGTTTTTCCCGCAAAGCATGGCCGAATTCGAGGAAATTGCCGCGCAAATTCAATTTCCGTCGATCATCAAGCCGACCCGTTCGCATGAATTCGTGGCGGTCTTTGGCGAAAAATCGTTTTTTGTCGAAAATCTAACCGACCTACGCGCGCAGTTTCAACGTACCCTCGACGCCAAGCAAGCGGTGATGATTCAGGAAGTAATTCCCGGTACAGACTTTGGCACGCTGGAACGCCTGCAAATCTACATCAATTCCAAGGGTGAAGTCAGCGCCGAACTGTTCAACATCAAGTTACGGCAGACACCGCCCATGTTCGGAGTGATGCGGGTGGGAGCCAGTGTGAAGCCGAATCCCGAAGTCAGCGAGCTATCGCATCGTTTGATGCAGCAGGCGAATTACCGGGGTTACGCCAGCATCGAATTCAAACGCGACCCGCGCGACAACCAGTTGAAGTTCATCGAGGCCAACTGCCGGATGCCGCGCAGTGGGCAAATGGCGGTGAGCAGTGGCGTCGATATGCCCTGGATCATCTATCAGGACATTGTTCACGACAAGCAGATCAAAGTGGATGCCTACCAGCCCACGTACTATATCGACCTTGTCGCAGACATCACCAATCTGATTTTGCGGGATAACAAGCGTGAATTTAGCTTGCGCGATTTTCTGCGCCCGTATCTATCTCGACACAAAGCTTTTTCCATTTTTTCACTGTCCGACCTGCGTCCTTTTCTGACCTATGTGGGGTCACGGTTTAGAAAGATCAACAATTAGGCGGACTCGGTGCAAGTATTTAATCGGTAATCATATTCTCGGTGGGATATTTATGGACCTACAAAATCTGAAACTAGTCATACGATGGCTGTGGTTGCTTGCCATTTTTCCGGTTATTTCTGGCGCGGCTGGTTTTTTCTACGCCCAAAATCAACCCGTCCTGTATGAAGCAACAACAACCATGATGATCGGGCCGGGCGTGGACAGCCCGAATCCTGATCTGGATGCCTTGCGAACCGGGGCGCAATTGATGCAAACCTATGCAGAACTGCCATCAACCGATTCGTTTCTGCAAGCGATTATCACCAATCTATCACTTGATCTGGATAAAGGTGATCTCAGTGATCTGATCGATATTCGCCCCATTGTAGACACGCAAATTCTCAAGATCGTGGTCCAGGATGAAGACCCGGATCGCGCCATTGCCATCGCTAATGAAGTCGCGGCGGAATTGGTGCGCCGGGGGCCATCCGAAGACAGCGCCTTTGTCATCGAACGCATTCGTGAGCAGGCGCGCAGCATCGAAGAAGACATCCTCAGCACAGTGGATCGCATTGAACTTCTCACCGATCAACTGAGCATTGAACCGGATTTAGAAAAACAAAATCTGATCATCCAGCAAATTGCGGATGAAGAACAACGCCTGTCCAATGCGAATACCACACTGGCGAATCTCTACGAAATCCTCTACCAGCCGCTCACCAACCGCGTCTCGATCAATGACCTGGCCGAAGATACAAACAAAGTTCAAGCGCAACTGCTCCTGACGTTAATGATTTCCATCAGCGCCGGGATTATTATCAGTGTGCTGATCGGTATTGCCCTGCTGTTTTATGAATTGAGTTTCATCAACGTCAACAATCCGACGCAAGACCTCGGTATTTCCGTGTGGGGCACACTCAACGTGAGCCGGGCTGATGCGCGCCATCCGAAAATTGTCGGTGAAACGCAGCCGAACACCGCCCAACAATACCAACGGTTGGGCGTGCAAACGCTCTATTTCCGTGACTTCAAAGAGTTAACCTCGTTGCTCGTGATGGGCATTGACCAGACGCCGATTGCCTCTAGCGTGGCCGCAAATCTGGCAACGGTCATCTCACAAACCGATAACACCGTTGTGCTGCTCGATGTGGATTTACACCAGAACACGATTGGCGAAATTTTCGCGCTGCAACAAAACACATCCCTGGCCGACATCCTCCGCAATAACGTCCCGGAGTATATCGACTTCCACACCGTTGATGAGTACCCCTGCCTGAATATTTTACCGAGCGGGGTCGCGTCGCCTGAAAAAGCCTTTACGCTGATCTCATCGCCGAAAATGACCCGTTCATTGGAAGAAGCCAAAAATCTCGATGGGATTCTGCTGATCAACGCACCGCCGTTATCCGTGCAGCAAGGCAGCTTGGCGCTCGGTCCGCGCGTCGATGGTGTGGTGTTAGTGGTCGAAAACCGGCGTTCTCGAATTTCGGAAATCAAACACACAGTAGAGAGTCTGAGTACAGTTGGCGCACAGGTTGTCGGGATCATCATCACTAAACGAGGCAGATTTTAAGGCATGGCAACCGACTCGGAACCGGCCAACATAGCCCCTATTGACTCAGGCGATTTAGGATCAACGCGCTC
>JAFGJA010000551.1 GCA_016929355.1 Anaerolineae bacterium
CATACGCCCTTACATAGCTTTTCGTCAACACCATCGTGATTTTTCCCTCGAAAATTCCTCTCACAGATTGCGCCACGATCCGGTATAATCGCCCTCGGTTTTGTCCAGCGAAGGATAAAGACATGGAATTGATAGCACTCTGGCATGTATTCAAACGCCGTTGGTGGCTGATGGCGCTCCCGGCAGTGGTCGCGTTGCTCGTGACGCTGCCCGCGCTGCAAAATGTGGTATCGCCCGATATATCCTATCTGGTCCAGATGCGGTTGACCGCCGCCGCCCCACCTGATGCCGAAATCGAAGGAGTTACGACGCCGTATGAGGATACGGTGTATGTGCCCCTGCTGGCCTCGGAATACGTGGTGGTCAATATGCCCCACTGGATCACCAGCGACAGCTTTGCGGACGAAGTGCGCACCGTACTGGATGAACGCAGTATCGCCATTCCTGACGATCTCAACGGGGCGTTTATCGCGGATGGTTTCCGCAGCATTTTGACGCTGTATGTCGTGTGGGATGATCCGAACGAGGTGCAGCAGATCGCAGACGCAGCGATCACCGTTTTGCAGACGCGCAATCAAACCTATTTCCCGCAGTTCGCCGCCGCGCCGGTTGAGGTTGTGCCTTTGGACGAGATCGAAGTGAGCGAACTTGCCCCGGCAATCACAACCCGGCTGGCTCCCCTGATCCGTATTTTTGTCGGGTTGGCGGCGGGTGTTGGTTTGGCGATCCTGGCGGAATATCTGGATCATAGTGTGCGGTCCCGCGCGGAAGTGGAAGCGCTCGGACTGCGTGTATTGGCGGAAATCCCGCCCGAACGATAGTAAGGTCAGCGTCAGTTTGAAGCAATTCCAGCGTGTTAACTGACTGTTGCCGCGCGTTAACCTGATAAATACCCGTTACCGGCCAAGCCTTTGCTATAATTACGGCGGGGATCAATACAAGGACTAGTTAAACGAGATGAACTTAACCTATTATGTGCGAATTGTGGTCCGGCGCGGCTGGATCGTCATTCTGGCCGCGATCATCACCGCCGGAGCCGCTTATGGTTTCAGTAAGGCACAAACGCCTGTCTATCGCGCGTCGCAGCGTGTATTGTTCCAACCGGCGCGAAATGATTACGGTCTGACCGAAACGCTGCGCACGCTGCTGCAAAGTTACGTCGTGTATATGAACACGGATACACAGGCGGCGGTGGCGATTGAAGAACTCAAGCTGGATATGACTCCGGGCGAACTACGCAGCCATATTACCATCAATTCTGATCCCACCCAGTTGATCGTCCAGATCGATGTGGATATGGAAGACGGGCAACTGGCGTCGGATATTGCCTACCAGTTAGGGCTGCAATTATTCACCTATAAGACCGAGCAAAATAGCGGCTTGCGTCTCGAAGATCGCATTGATCCGGTGGTTGTGGACCGGGCGACCTGGGGTTTACATTCGCCCAATACAAAGATCAATACGCTGGCCGGGGCGGTACTCGGTGCGATCCTGGGTGGCGTGATTGTATTCGGCCTGGAATACCTGGAATCCAACATCATCCGCAGCAAAGATGATATTGAACGTTTTCTCGAACTGCCTGTTTTGGCGATTGTGCCTGCCGAAGATACCCGCGCGTAAAGGAATGGCTATGCCTGCAAATTTGATTACCTTAACTGATCCGCGTTCGCCAGCCGCCGAAGCCTACCGGACGCTGCGCACTAACTTGATGTTTTCCAATCTGGATAATCCGATCCGCACGCTGGTAGTGACTTCGCCCGTCTTCAGCGCGGAGAAAAGCACCGTGCTGGCGAATCTGGCGGTGACGCTGGCGCAAGGCGGGCGCGAAACGATCATTGTGGATTGCGATCTGCGCAAACCCGCCCAGCAAACGATCTGGGGCCTGGATAATGCGAGCGGCCTCACGGCGATGCTGCTCGATGATGCCCTGTTCGAAAATCCGCCGTTGCAAGCGGTGGGTGTGGATGGTTTGTCCGTGCTGACGAGCGGGGAACTGCCGCCCAATCCCGCCGATGTGATCGGTTCGCGGCGCATGGATGACGCGATTGCCGTCTTGATGGATCGCGCTGATTTTGTGCTGTTCGATGTTCCGCCAATTCTCGCGGTCACCGATGCGGCGCTGCTTGGTCATAAAGTGGATGGTGTGCTGCTGGCGCTGCGCGCGGGATCCGCCCGGCGTGATCATGCGGCGCGCGCTAAAGAGGAACTGGATCGCGTCAACGTGCCGATTATCGGGACCGTTTTGACCAATGCCCAACGTGACAGCGCTGTGAGCAATTATTACGCGCGGTAAGAAATGCTCACCGTGTTTACCTCACCCCCCAACCCCCTATCCATGCCATGGAGAGGGGGAGTCCGGTAGACGATTCAAGTCCCCTCTCCGTTTACGGGTTTGAGGGCGGACAGGGTTAATCGGACGGTGAAAAATTTTAATGTAGGGGTGGGTTTGCAAACCCACCCTGGGCGACTTGGCCAAGTCGCCCCTACAAAACATCAAGGTTAAGATCAACTTTTCGGCCACCTGTCCGCTCCTGAACCGTTTACGGGGAGGGGTAAACCTGCGAGGTGAAAAGTTAAAGTGCATCAATACGCCCTTACATTTGCCCGGAAGCATAATGAGGAGAAACACGCCCCATGAAAGGTCTGATTCTAAGCGGTGGCAAAGGTACGCGCCTCTATCCCCTGACGTATACCCGTGCCAAGCAGTTAATCCCGGTGGCGAATAAGCCGATTCTGGTTCGCGTGATCGAAACGATTCGTGACGCGGGCATCACCGAAATCGGGATCGTGATCGGGGATACCGGCCCGGAAATCCGCGAGGCGGTGGGCGATGGGTCACAGTTCGGCGTCGCCGTCACCTATATTCCGCAGGATGCGCCGCGCGGGTTAGCCCATGCGGTGAAAATCGCCCGCGATTTTTTGGGTGATGACCGGTTTGTGATGTTTCTGGGTGATAACGTGATCCAGGGTGGCATCAGCGCTTTGATCCGGGATTTTGCCGGACACACGGACTGGAACAGCCAGATCGTCCTGACGGAAGTCGAACAACCCGAACGTTATGGTGTCGCGCGCCTGAACGACGAGGGGCGCATCGTGCAACTGATCGAGAAGCCGAAAGACCCGCCTTCGAATCTGGCGCTGGTGGGTATTTATATGTTCGATCACCATATTTTTGAGGCCACTGACGCGATCCAACCGTCCTGGCGGAATGAGCTGGAGATCACCGACGCGATTCAGTGGTTGGTGGAACACGCTTATATGGTTTTTCCGCATGTGCATCGCGGCTGGTGGATCGATACCGGCGAAGCGGGCGAACTGCTGCGCGCGAATGGGCTGGTGCTGGATGAGCTTGTGCCCGAAATTCGCGGCACGGTTGATGACCAATCGCAGGTGGACAGCCGCGTCACCATCGAAGAGGGCGCGGAGATTATCAACAGCGTGATTCGCGGCCCGGCGATCATCGGGCAAAATACGCGCATTGTAGATAGTTATGTGGGGCCGTTTTCGAGCATTTATCACAATGTCGTGATCGAGAACAGCGAGATTCAGGGCAGCATGGTGCTGGAACATAGCTCAATCCGCGATATTCCCACGCGCATCGAAGACAGCCTGATCGGGCGTCACGCCGAAGTGACAATTGCAACCTTGCGTCCCAAAGCGATCAAAATGCATCTGGGCGATCACAGCCGCCTGGGGCTGCTATAACACGAAAATCTGTAACGAGGATACTGTATGTCTATTCGCTTGATCGTCGCTGATCTGGATAACACGCTGCTCAACTCGGATCATGAAGTGTCGCCGTTCACCGATCAGATGATCCGGGCGGCGCTGGCGCGCGGCGTATATTTCACCGTTGCCACCGGGAAAACGTTTCCTTCCACGCCCCAGATCACCGCCCAATTTGGGATTACGATCCCGGTCATTTGCGGGAATGGCACGCAGGTATTTATGCCGGATGGCACGCCGATCTACGAAGACCCGATTCCGCTTGATCTGGCGCTGGAAGCGGTGCAGATGGGCGCGGCGCGTGGGTTTACCCCGGTAGTGTATACAGCAACGGGTTTACTCGCGCCGGGTCATGATGCCAATGTTCAGGAACTTATCGCGCATCATGAACCCACGCCGGATTATGATCCCAATATAGCGGCGGCGCTGCGCAATGGGCATAAACCCTATAAACTGATCCTCATGAGTCAGAATTACGACGCGGTGGATCGCTTCACGGTTGATCTGAACCAGCGCTTTGCTGGACGTGCGCAGGTGATTCGCTCTGGCTTACAATCGGTGGTCGAAGTGCTGCCTCTCAGCGCATCCAAAGGGAACGCGCTCAAGATCATTCTGGACCGGCTGAATATCACGCCGGGCGAAACGATGTGTTTGGGCGATAATTGTAACGATGTGGATATGCTCCAACTCGCCGGGATCGGTGTGGCGATGGGCCAAGCGCCGCTGGACGTGCGCGCGGTAGCGGATTATGTGACTGGCACTAATGATGAAGACGGCGTAGGTCACGCGATCAAAAAATTTGTATTGGAGTCGGTGGGGGCATAGTAGAGAGGCAAATAATCATGAAAAACATTCTGGTAACGGGTGGGGCGGGTTTTATCGGCAGCACGTTTGTGCGGCGCGCTATCGCCAGGCATCCCGATTACAAGATCGTTGTGCTGGATAAACTGACTTATGCGGGCAATCTCGATAATTTGCTGCCGGTCAAGGATGCGCCACAATATGCGTTTGAGCGCGGCGACATCGCGGATCGGGCGACGGTGCGGCGCGTGCTGGAAACGCACGAGATCGACGCGATTGTCAACTTCGCCGCCGAATCGCATGTAGATCGCTCGGTGCTCGATCCACATGCGTTTATCAATACGAATTCGGTAGGGGTCTACACGCTGCTGGATACGGCGCGCGAATTGGGCGTTCAGCGTTTTCACCAGGTCAGCACCGATGAGGTGTACGGTTCGATTGATGAGGGGCACTTCCGCGAAGGTGATCCCCTGGAACCGAACAGCCCCTATTCCGCCAGTAAAGCGAGTGGTGATTTGATGGCTCGTGCCTATTATGTGACGTATGGAATGCATACGACGGTCACGCGCGGCAGCAACACCTTTGGCCCGTACCAGTATCCCGAAAAAGTGATCCCGTTCTTTGTCACGGAAGCGCTGGATGATCGCCCTCTGCCGCTCTACGGTGATGGGATGCAGGTCCGTGATTGGCTCTACGTGGACGATCACAGCGACGCGATTGACACGGTGCTGCATAAAGGCGCGCCGGGTGAGATTTTCAACGTGGGTGGCGAGAGCGAACGACACAACATTGATGTGACGCGCTTCTTGCTGCAAACGTTGGGTAAGCCGGAAAGCCTGATTCGTTATGTCGAAGATCGGCCCGGTCATGATCGCCGCTACGCGCTGACGAACGACAAAATTCGCGCTGAATTGGGATGGGAACCCGCTCACAGCTTTGAAGATGCTATGACGGAAACGGTGCGCTGGTATCAGCAAAATGACTGGTGGTGGCGCAAGATCAAGACCGGGGAATATCTGGAGTATTACAAACGCCAGTACGCCGCGCGCCTCGCGGAAACGGAAAAATAGGCTCAAATAACTTATGGAGAAAACAATTCAAACGCGCACAATGTAGGGGCCGACCAACGTGTCGGCCCAGGGCGAACACATTGGTTCGCCCCTAC
>JAFGJA010000552.1 GCA_016929355.1 Anaerolineae bacterium
AAAATGCCCAGGCAATGGCACATGATCGGCCATGTCCAGAGTCGCAAAGCGCGCTATGTCGCCTCCGGTTTCAGCCTGCTTCATTCATTGGATAGTATATATTTGGCGGAGCGGTTAAGCCGCTTTGTGATGGAGCAAGCCACCGAATCGCAAAATATAGCCGATCCAAACCTGGATGTATTGCTCGAAATCAATGTGTCCGGCGAAGAGTCCAAATATGGTTGGAATGCGGCGCAGTGGCAAAATGATCCCACTGTGCGGCGCGTGTTGTGGGATGATGTGGCGCGGCTGCTTGATCTGCCCGGTTTGACGATGCGGGGAGTGATGACGATGGCCCCGATTGTTGAGCAAGCTGAAATGGCTCGCCCGGTCTTTGTGGCGCTGCGCGAATTACGGGATGCGCTGGCGCATGATTTCCCGGCGGCAGAGTGGGGCGAATTAAGTATGGGCATGACCGATGATTACCCGGTAGCGATTGAAGAAGGCGCGACTCTGGTCCGTATTGGGCGTGCGATTTTCGGGCCGCGTGCGTAGAATCTCATGTAATTGTATGATGGTGTAGTGTAGAGGAGAATTTTCAGTGGAGGCATTTGCAGCGCTTTTTTCTCTGCTGGTGTATCTGTATTCCTTTGTGATCCTGGCACGGGTGTTGATGAGCTGGGTTCAAATTGATCCGTACAGCCCCCTTGCCCGCACGATCTATGATCTGACCGAGCCAGTGTTGGCCCCGGTGCGAAATTTGCTGCCGCCAGCAGGCGGGCTTGACTTTAGTCCTATCATTGTTATCATCCTGTTACAGGTGCTCTCGGAATTTATTCGTGTAGCTTTTAGCGGTTAGCTTAACCTTACTTTGAAAGGGGATGTAATCATGTCGCGCAAATTTGAGATCACTGATGCACAACATGGCGCAGCCTTTACCGTGCGTGTAGTGACAAAAGCGGACAAAAAAGAAGTTGTGGGCGTGCAAGATGATGGTTCGCTCAAAATTCGTTTGACCGAATCACCGGCTGGTGGGGCTGCTAATACACAACTGCTTGAATATCTGGCGGAAATTCTGGAAGTTGACCAGACGCAGATTGAGATCGTGGCCGGTAGTGACAAGCCCAACAAGATCATCAGTGTGAAAGATGTGACACCGGGTTGGGTCGAAGACCATCTGGCAACGGACGAAGACTAAGACTAGGCTAAGACTAGACCAAGATTGAACTGAGTTGCAGGCTTCGCGTGCAAGTGCATGTGTAAACGCAGCGTGATCCGATTCGCTGGATGGCTGGTTATTGTTAGTGTTGCCTGGGTAGGGTTAACGGCGTGCGGTGGGGGCGATGCGGTGATCGATGTGTCGCCCGTCGTCAGTGTGCCGACACGCACCTTAGCGCCGTCAACGGCCACCCCAACACCCCTGCCAGCCATGACAACCCCGACACCCACCGATCTGCCAGCCCCCGCGACACTCATCGCGCTGGCGGATACAACGGCTGTCAATCCTTTGATTCCCGCACCGGCACAAACCTTAATTGACATGATTGCGCGTGATTTGTCCACCGATGACAGCGTTGCTTCTGACGATCTGCGTTTGTTGAGTCTGGAACGTTTTATCTGGCGTGGTGCGACGTGGGGCTGTAACGCGCGGTACAATAAAGATGAAGATGAGGCGCAAACCGATCCAGGGCCGATTCCCGGCTACCGGATCATTTTTATGGTGGGCACGCGCGCCTATGTGTATCACACTGATCATGGTGAAACGTTTTTCCGTTGCACAGATCGGGATTGGTTAGCCTTGCAGGGTGAAGCCCTGCCGCTCGATCCGATTGCTGAATCGATGGTTGAGATGGCCGTCCGCGATGCTATCAAACGATTGGATAGTGCAGAATCCGATCTTGATCTGATCAGCCTGCTGGTCATTACCTGGCCGGATGCCAGTGTGGGCTGTCCCAAGCCCGGCGCGGAATATGACGATCAAGCCACTGCCGGATACCGGCTGGTGTTGCGCAGCAAAGCTAACACCGCAGATAACACAGACGATGGCACAGTCGAACCCGAAATCGACCTGATTTATCACACCAGTTTGCAGCATGTGGTACGCTGCGAACCGGAGGAAGAGATTTTGCCGGGATTTCTGCGTCGCGCTGTTCCGACTCCAATACCTGCTCCCGCCGTGACCCCTGAGACATAATCCCCACAACACTCGAACAAAAAAATCCAGGCTGTTACCTCTCATAGAGAAATCAAACAGATTCCGCCTGACCACTTGGGGGCGAACCTATCCGACACGCTGGTGCGCATTCGCCCTGGGCCGACACTGGTCGGCCCCTACATGAGGCGTTTTTGAATTAATTTCTCCATCAGTTCAAACCCGGTAACGGATCGCCTAAGCGAATTTGCAAATCGGCTAAGGCGGCATAAGCGGCCCCGCGCACAGTGTCATCACGATCCCGCAGGGAACCGTAAAGCGCTTTGAGCGCGTGAATGTGTCCCAACCGGCCTAATGTTTTCGCGGCTGTGATCTTGTGGGTTGCTTCGCCTTCTTGCAAAGCGCGAATCAATACCTGCCGCGCATTTTCCCCACTGGGTACGCCTTCGCCGCGATCCGCCGCCCACTCGATCAGCCAGAGCAGCGAATCCGCTTCGGGGTGCGTGCGTGGTCCTTCACGTTCCGGCGCGCGGGCGGTCATAAAAGCATCTTCCGCCGCCGAACTGACATACCACTCGCTGTCCTGCAACATGGCCCGGTACAGCGCACCCAGCGCCCAGGGAGCCTGCACGCGACTCAGGCCGTATACCACCGCGCGCCGAATCTCGATATCGGGATATTCAATGCCATCGCGGAGGATATTATGTCCTTCACCGGGCAGCGCGGCCAGCGCTTCGGCAATCGCGCGGCGCAGTTCCGGCGTGCCCTGTAACAGACCCTGCGCCATCTCTTGCAAGGCGGCATCAGTGCCAATTGCGCCCAACGCCAAGCCTGCCGCCAATTGCACTTCGCGGTTCTCGTTGGTGAGCATCGCCGCGAGATCACGAATTGCTTCGGGGTCCGTTTGCGCGCCCATGCCCAAACAGGCTAATCGTTGGATGTACGGATCGGGAATACGGAGCGCCTGCCGCAAGATAAACAACACATTCCGATCCCGCGAGGCAACCAGCGCCGCAATCGCCCGCGCGCGCACAGTCGGAAATTGGGCCGGAGCCATCAACGCTGCTGCTAACCGCTTAAACAGTTCCCCGCGCCACGCGGCATCAATCGCGGCATCGGGCAGCCACCGTACCATGCCGAACAAGTCGCTGTAGAGCAGATCGGGTTTCTGATTGAGTTTTGCTTGCATACTCGGCAGCATATCAACGTGTGCTGCTGCGAACGCCAGCGAATCCTGCCACGCTGGATTAAGGGCGCGTTCAGCGACTTCGCGTGGGCCACTTTCCACCAGGATTTCGCCGGCGAGATAACTGGCGATCATCGGGTGGGCAAAACTGAGCATATCACCCGCATGGCTAAACAGTAAATCGCTCTTGAGCAGTGCGTCGATCACGCTGTCACTACTCGGCGCTTTGGTTGCCCCGGCATAGTGGCTGGTCAGCATTTCCGTCAGGGCGCGGCGGGGGATCAACCCGCCGTTTTCAAGCACCTGTGACGCCATTGCCGGTAGCAGGCTGCGAATTTCGGGCAGCGTTAACTGCCGGTTGATCAACGCATCATACCAGCCACCGCGTCCGGTTTGCTGCGTATCATCCGCCAGACCCGCCCAAATTTTTACGGTCACATCGAGAATCGAGCGGCCCTGGTTATCCACCGCGATCCGGCGTAGGATTTGTTCATCCAACTCGACGCCGTTTTGTTCGGCCCAGATCATGCTCCAACGGCGTGCCAATTGATTGTAATCAACCTTACGCCACGCTCGCAGGAATGTCGGGGTGAAGCCCAGGCGTGATAATTGCGCGTAACCCTCGGCGGGGCCAGTGATCACGATCAGGTTATGACCGTAGGTGGCTAACAGTTGGCGCAGCCAGAAAAAGTAGGGTTCGCGCACTTTGGCCGCTACTTCATCATATCCATCCAACAGAATCAACGCCTGACCGGATGCGAGCGCCGGATAAATGACATTGCCGACGACTTGCGCGGTGACGGCTGTCACATAGCGCTGCGCAGCACGGACTAACGGTTCCGCCGGATCGAGCGTTTCGCCTTTGCCATACTGTTCCATGTCAAATTCAATATCGGCCAGATGGATTAAGATCGGGATCAATCCCGGAATCGCTATCGGCGGCAGTTGTTCTGTTTCGACTTGCCCGAACTGCTTACGCTGTTCTTCGCGTGCATCGTGTAGTTTTTCGAGCGCCTGTTCTTGAATCCGTTTGCGTTCCTGCGCGCGCGATTCGCGTTCTTCAGGCGAGAGGTCTTCTTCTTCTTCACGAATGGCTCGATCCGATATATCGGCCATTGTTTCAAACGACACATCACCAAGCGCCATCAGCGCCAGTGTGGTCAGCGTCGTGCTTTTGCCGAGGCCGTTGATCCCCAGGATCGCCACATGCCGATCTCCTGCGCCCAGGTCTTCCAGCGCCATTGTTTCGATGTTGTAGGGGGCATAACTTTGTGGCAGATCGTGGAACATGGGTACGATGTCGAAAATGTTGTCAATTTCGACGGTGGTTTCGCTGTCATCCGGCGTGATGGGCGGCGGGGCAGGGAGCAGGCGCGGCTCAAGCAGCACATCCGTCAGCTTGATCAGGTTGCCCGGCAGGTGACGCCGTTGCAGGTAGGCCAGCATATCGCGTCTATACCGCTCGTGGGAGGCTTGCCCAATAAACTCGCGCGTCCCTTCAATGCCGCTTTCGGCTGACTGCTGGATATTTACCAGGCGCTGCCGTGAACGCCAGATGATGAAGGATAGACCGGACGCCGACGAAAAACCGAGTAAAAATGAAATAGGATCAAAACGCATGGCAGGTCCTCGCTAAAGTGCTACCAGGATACGCCCACAGCTTGAACAATAAATGATGTCGTCTTTGCTCTGGCGTACCTGTTGGACGATATTGGATGTTTGTCCCACACGGCATACCGAACACGCCTCACCCTGCAATACGGCCACCGCTTGACCGCGTTTTTGGGCGCGCAAGGTTTGGTATAATTCGAGATTCGCGGCATTGACTTCCGGCTCGGCTGCTTCGCGTTCGGTTTTTAAGACTTTAAGTTCGTGCTTGAGCCGTTTGGATTCGTCAGACAGCGCGGCATATTCGGTATTCCAGGTCGCTTCAACCGCAGTCAGATGGTCATTGGCCTGACTTAACGCGGCTTGCAATTCTTCAACGGTGATCATCGTTTCGAGCAAATTATCTTCGAGCGTCGCCCGGCGACGTTTGCGCTCATCAATTTTGTGTTGCAGGTCTTCTAATTCTTTAGGATTACTGACCGATCCGCCATATAATCGATCTGAGAACTGCTTGGCTTGAGTCGAAACCGTTTGAATTTCCAGATTCAAATCTTTAACACGAGTTTCATTGGGGCGTAATTCATCTTGCAGGGTTTGCACGGCGGCTTGTGCCTGACGTAAGGTGGTATCTTGCTCCAACTGGGCCGCAATGTCACGGATGCGCTTGCGGTGCGCATCAATATCCAGATCGAGCTTTTGTAACCGGTATAATGCTTTTGTCTGACTCATCCAAGCCCCCATACTGGCAAAATAGCGCGGGAAATGTACAATGAGCATAAATCCGCAAGGCGCATTATACTACACGCCAGAATCCTACGGCAAACCTGCGCTTTTCATAAACGAGGTTGCACATGCAAACACTCCGCTCTGTCGATATATCAAAAACCGAGTGGCGTTGGGTCATTATCATCAGTGGTTTTCTTGTTGCTTTAACGCTTGTCCCCTATGCCTGGGCGCTTGCCAGTAATCAGGCCGATGATGATTGGCAATTCATGGGGATGCTGGCGAATGCACAAGATGGCGCGACGTATTTATCCAAGATCGAACAAGGCCAACGCGGTCACTGGTTGTTTACACTGCGCTATACGCCTGAGATTCATGATGGCGCAGGGTTCCATACTTTCTATATCTTTCTCGGTCACATTGCGCGGATCACGGGACTATCGGGGCTGGTGGTATTCCATCTGGCCCGCGTCGCCACCAGTTATTTTATGTTCTTTGCGTTATATCAGCTTGGTGCAACGATTTGGGTCCGTTTAAGACCGAGGCGGCTCTTTTTCACATTCGCTGCGGTTGGATCGGGGTTAGGCTGGTTGTGGTTATTGTTCGCGGGCGCGGATCAGATTCCGCCCGACATGCTGATCCCGGAAGCATTCCCATTTTTCGCCGCCTATGCGAATCCACATTTTCCGCTCAGTATTGCGTGTTTGGCGTTGATTGCCTCGATCTTTATGGTAGCTTTCCGCCGGGGATTTAAGGAATCGCCAACAGTAGCTAATGGCGGGTTGGCGCTGCTGCTCATGTCGATGATTCTGGCGCTCATTCAACCGACGGTCCTCGTGCCCATTTCGGGCGCGTTAGTGCTGTATGTGGGGGTGCGTTACTATCTCACGCGTGAAATTCCGTATCATGAGATGCGCTGGGCGACCATGTTATGGCTGCCTATTATCCC
>JAFGJA010000071.1 GCA_016929355.1 Anaerolineae bacterium
AATAATGCTGAACATCAACACCACGCCGATCACGCTGATGATCGCCGCCGCGTAGAGGATCGCGGGTTGGTCGAGCAGCACGAGGACACAAACACTGCCCGCCAGCATGTATAATGCCAGCAGATCGCGGCAGGACGTGATCGGGGCCGTGGGCTGGGTCTGGTCGCGCCACACGATCATGTTATAGACCGGCCAGACTGCCGTGATCATGGCGAGGCCAAAGGTCGCCCCGGTCAACAAACGCAGCGTGTTATTCCGTTCGTACACGGGCGCATAGAATTTAAAGATGCTGAAATAGCTATTGAGGCCATCGAAGCCGTAAACAGCCACGAAACCACCCATCACCAGCAGGTAGCGGAGCGCCGGCAGTTTGGCCGCGCGAGATCGTCCGCGCCCGATAAAGTATAACAGTCCGGTGATCACGCCGAGATAAATGCCCGTACAACGCGCGCATAAGGGCAGTTGGTGATCGTGTGCGTGAAAGGATCGCTCCGCGATGCGGTGGCAGATCGCATAACCTACCGCGTCCGCCTTGCCGAGAATCCCGGCAGGTGTGCCGATCAACCAGAGCGCGACGATCAAGCCACTGGTGATCGCCAGGATTCGTAGCGTGCGGTGGGCATACGGTTGTGGTTGCATAAAGGCCCTTTCTTGGCGCGGTGGTAGACACATGATATACAACTGCCGATAGGATTATAATGGGCATAGGGTGTCTTAGGCGATAAGATCGTCAGAGCCGAAACTAGGAGAGGTAATGACATGCAAGTCTTAGTGACAGGGGGAGCCGGTTTTCTGGGCAGCGCCTTAGTGCGACGCTTGGTGCTGTTGGGGCATGATGTGCGGGTGATCGATGATCTGAGCGCCGGTGATCCAGCTCGCTTGCCGGATGAGGCCAGTTTTTCACGCGGGGATGTGAACGATCTGCCGCGTTTGTGGTCGCTGTTGCAGGGTGTTGAATGTGTCTATCATCTGGCGGCGCGGGTCAGTGTGCCGGAGAGTGTGCAGTATCCGCGCGAATACAACGCTGTGAACGTGGGCGGGACGGTCAGCGTGTTAGAAGCGGTGCGTGATGTTGGCGTCAAGCGGCTGGTTTTTGTCTCCTCCGGCGCGATTTATGGCAATCAGGCTGCGCAGCCCGTGAGCGAATCCCTGCCGCCGCATCCGGCTTCGCCTTACGCGGTGAGCAAGTTATCCGCCGAACAATATGTCAAGACCATCGGCCAATTATGGAAAGTGGAAACCGTCTGTTTGCGCGTCTTTAATGCGTATGGTCCCGATCAACAAATTCCGGTGTCGCATCCGCCCGTGATCCCGCATTTCATCCACACGGCGCTGGGCAATGGGTCATTGGTGGTGCATGGCAACGGCCAGCAAACGCGCGATTTTGTCTTTTTGGACGACGTGATTAATGCGTTAATTGCGGCGGCGACTGCGCCCGGCGTGGATCGGCAGGTGATCAACGTGGGTAGCGGTGTCGAAACGTCGATTAACGATCTGATCCAGCACATTGAAAAGGTCTTGGCGCGCGATGTATACCCCTTATACGTGGATTCACAGAATGCGGGCGTGCAGCGTTTGAGCGCTGATTTGACATTGGCCCGCGATTTGTTGGGCTATAAACCGCAAGTATTTTTAGAAGAAGGATTACGCCGGGTGGTGCTGGAAGATGGGCGGTTCTCAAACAAGCCAAAATGGACTGCGCCGCGCAGTTTGACCACGACCTGGCCGAATGGTGTCCGCGAGGAAGAGGTAGAGTGATGCAAAGTATACGGTACGGCGTAATGGTGTTGCTGTTGGTAGTGGTAGTGGTTCCTGCTGCCGGGCCGGTGCGTGTCAGGGCGCAAGGTGTGTCGGATGCGCCGCCGGATTTTATGACGCTCATCACGGCGGGGGATGTGATGCAGCATATCAAGGCGCTGGCCGGTGACATCGGCGCACGGCGGGCGGGCAGCGAAGAAGAAGCGCAAACCGCCGCCTACATTGCCGACCAGTTAGCGGGCTGGGGTTATGCGGTTGCGCTACAGGAATTCGAGACTGATGCATGGTCGGAAGATGACGAATTTGAGGGCGAAATCATATCCCAGAATGTGATCGCGACTCGTGCGGGGCGTGCCGACGCAACCCGGATGATCGTGGTGGGCGCGCACATGGATTCGGTAGATGCCGGGACTGGCGCGGGTGATAATGCGAGTGGGGTCGCGGCGATGCTGGCGGTGGCGGAAGCGTTAGCCGGATTCGATACGGCGTACACGTTGGTCTTTATCGCGTTCGGCGCGGAAGAAAGCGGCGATCCGAGCGGGGCGGCGGTGTATGTCGAGTCATTGGGCGACGACATCGAGCAGGTGATCGCCATGATCAACATCGATTCGGTGGGCATAGGTACGGATTTGAACGTATACGCTGGGGCAATCGTGGGGCGCACCGGGGCAGATGGATCGAGCCAGTTCACGGGCGGGCCGGTCTGGGTGCGCGATCTGGCGTTGGCTTTGGCGGACGAGATGGGCTTATCGTTCACCACGACGCCGCCGGAGTCCTGGAATGGTTTCACGGGCGATTGGAGCGATCATTATGCGTTTGTCGAGGCGGGCGTGCCGGTGGCCTATTTCGAGGCGTGGCAGTGGATCGGACCAGAAAATCTATGGTGGGGCCAGGAAACGCCGGAAGGCGATTATCTGCATACCCGGCGTGATGTGATCGAGAATGTCGTGCCGGAAAAGGTTGAGCGAGTGGCGGCGGTGGTCGCCGCGACAGTATACGAAATTGGCTTCACCGCAGAGGGCGCAAAGAACGCAGAGTAGAGCAAAATTTGAGAGAAGATCAAGAGAAAATTGAACTCTTGTTCTGTATTTCTGATGGTGGTATACTGCTAACGGTAAGTGTGAACAGGAGATCACTATGCTTTACTGTTTCGTTGATACCAATATCTTCATGCAATTTGAGATGTTCGATCAGGTTGATTGGCCTTCGATATTGGAAGCAGATGAAGTTTGTTTGGTCATCCCCAAAACAGTGATCCAAGAACTAGATAAATTTAAAGACGATCCTCGTAGTGAACGCCGTCGGAGACGTGCTCGAAAAGTCCTCCCTAAAATCCGCGCTCTAGCAAATCCTAATCAGGATGTTTTATTTCGTGATGGTTCGTATTTGCGGGTTTTAATGACAAATCCTTTGAGAGATTGGCTTTTGGAAAATGGATATGATCCTGATGATAGTGATGATCGTGTAGTTGGAGCAGCACAATTTTTTCAAGAAGAAAACCCAGAGTTGAGTGTAGTTATTTTGGCTCATGATACAGGTGTTCAACTAAAAGCAATGATGGTGGATATTGAAGACCGTATACCTCCTGAAAGCATAAAATTACCTGACGAGCCAGACCCAGTGCAAAAAGAAAATCAAGAATTACGGCGTAAAGCGATGCGTCTGGAAAATGCGCAACCTGATCTTAAGATTGGATTTAGCCAGAACAACGAGATTGTAAATCCAATCACATTCGCTATAGCTTTTGATCAGGAGAGGTTGAGTCCAGAAGATATTAGGTTACTGGTTGAAGAAGAAAGGATGAAGCGAGAAGGTGGTGGAGTCGCATCTGCTATGACTTTTTCATATGTTAGCTCTAACTATTTGAAGAAGTATCGCCAATTCCTTATAGATTCCCAAGAGTTTAGCACTAAAAAGTCACGAACAACATCTTTGATCGTTGGATTAGAAAATATTGGAGCGGCCCCTGCCAGCGATATTGATATAGAACTTTGTTTTCCTGATGGTATCCAGCCTAATGATATACCACCTGATCTGTGGCTTGAACCCGAGCCTCCCGTTTTTGTTTCAGGACTTTTCCCTGACGAAATTTTCAATTTTTACTCGGATGGAGTTTATATACCGTCTTTGAGTGGTGTTGTTCAACCGTCGCCTCAATATGGACCTGTTATCGATGAAGCTGATTCTCAGAAAGTTCAACTTGGGTTAACTAAACTGAAACACAATGATAGGGCAATTTGGGATTCTTTGTACATCACCTTTGATGTCCCAAGCCAACTTCCACCAGTCTTTCCAATTTCTTATAGAATCATTGCTGACAATATCCCCGATCCAATAGAAGGAAACTTGGTTATCCGACTTGCTAAAACCGCAGATGGTTAGAATTACCGTTGAAACACATACACCCGTAACGCTTCCATCATCTGCAAGTTCATCAACTCGCGCAAATCTTTCCCGTAGCGGTGCTGATCGCCGTTGAAGTTCACCACGCCATCGACCCCATACGTGAGATGCCGCCCATCGGGGATGCAGCCGTTATTGGGCAACTGCGCGGCGAGGGATTGGAAATCGACCACCGGTAGGTTATAACGCGCGGCAGTCTCCTTGATGGTTGTGTTCATGTACGCCATCCATTCCAGTTTGTTGATCGCGCTGACGGCGGCTTCGGAATACGCGACAGTGTTCAGCACGGGGATGATGCCCGCGTTCATCAGCGTTTGCACGATGGTATCCAGATTTTCGGCGTAACCGGATGTGCTTTTGCCCTGCATGTCAATGTGCCCGATATAGATGATGGCGAAGGCGGGGCGGCTGCGGCGAATCTCGCAGGTCAGGACGTTTTCCCGCTTCTCGCAAAATTCGGGATCGGCCCAGGTTGGATCGAGGATGTAACGGGTGGCATAACCCGCGCGGGCGGTCTGAAAATCTGCGCCGAACGAATTCCCCGGACGGTAAAAGTCGATGGTCGTTTGCAGCTCGGTAAAGCTGCCGAGGGTGTAGGTATTGTTGCGAATCGACGTGAAAATCCCTGCCCATTCGGGCGTATTGGCGATGATGCTGTCCCCGATCACGATGAAGCGGGCGGTCTGGTTGCCTAACTGCTGGCCGCGCGCGTAAATCTGGCGGGCTTGTGCGATGACGCTGGCATCGAAGATGAGGCCATTCGGGATCGGGGGACCGCTCCAGGTGACGGGCAGCGCGGCGAGGGAGAAGGATGCCGCATCGACCAACTGCGATAATAGCCAGCCGGAGCGCCCATCAAAGGTGTTGGCCTGCACCCATGTGCCCGCGTCATTACGGCCCAGCACGGCGAGCGGTGCGGACGGTTCGAGTAAGCCCAGCGAATCGTAGGTTTGATCGGGGCCACTGCGCAAATTGACGCGCGATCCGGCATACACGCGACCATTGGCTCCCGGCGGCAGAACCGGCGTCGGGCTGGGGATCGGCGTAGGGGTGACGGTAGGGGTGTTGGTGGGTGTCGGCGTCGGGGAGAGCGTTGGACTGGGCGGAACTGTTGCCGCCATTGCGACTTCGCCGAGGGGTGCATCATTCACGCGCGCGGCAACGTATTGCGAGACCCAGGCGGGGAGATTATTGGACAAGGTGATCAGATACCACACATCGCCATCCGTGTTGACG
>JAFGJA010000553.1 GCA_016929355.1 Anaerolineae bacterium
AAACTGTTCTGATTCGGCACCAGATCGATATGGCGCGCGCGGCAGTACGCATCAAGTTCCAGAATTTCCTCGGCGGTGATAGGAGAAGCCTGTGCCCACACCGCGCGGTGCTTTTGATACGCAAACGTATGCTCAGTATACAACTGGAATTGATTGATTTTCCAACTCGCCAGCAGATCGATCAGGTGATAGAGCGTCTCCATCGTGGGGACTTTATCGCGGCTGATGTCCAGCATGACGCCGCGCGCAGCAAAATCCGGCCAGTCTTCGATCTGCAAGGTGGGCAGTTCGCGTCCCGATGTCTGGATAAGCTGTACCAGCGTCATCGCCCCGTAAAATACCCCGGCGGTGTCATATCCGACCAACTCGATCCCATCAGCCCCGATCACCAACCGGTAACTTTCGGCGCGATCTAACATATCATCCATACGGATTGTCAAGGGCGCGGCAACAGCACCCCCGGCAATCGACCAGTTGATCCCTGCGTAAGTTTGTAACGCGGCCTGGATTTGCTGCGCGGCGAAGAATTGCCCGGCGGGATGTGGTACATTTAAGGCAATGAGGCCCGCAGTGGGGAGAGAAAATATCTCGCCAGTTAATGCCAATTTTTGTGGATAGGGTAAAAGTAAAGGTTTCATCATATTTTTCCAGTTCCAATTCCGCGAAATTCTAACGCGAAATTATGAATGCGCGGATGGTATATACTTTAAAATAGCATTATACCAAATCACAGGAGACAAGTTATATGCCTGATGCAGTTGAATTCACCGAAATTCCCAAGGCAAAACACATCTATATGATTGTTGGCTGGCGACAATGGGCGGATGGAGGTTCCATGTCATCGGGGCTGCCACAGTACCTCATCCAGCAAACCGATGCCAGGCAAATTGGCACAATGTCGCCCGATGGATTCTATCTGTTCCAGATTCCCGGCACGCACGATCTTGTGCGCCCGGTTATTAACCATGAAGAAGGCATCCCCGTATCGTTACAAACGCCGACCAATACGTTTCATTACACCGGCAATGATGATATTGGGGTAGTGATCTTTTTGGGTGACGAACCGCATCTCGATATTGAACGCTACATCAAACTGATCCTGGATGCTGCCGCAACACTCAATGTAAAGCGTATCATTGGCTTGGGCGGTGTGTATGGGGAACTGCCGTATAACAAAGAGCGTATGGTATCATGCAGCTATAGTTTGCGCACACTCAAGCCGGAACTGGATCAACTGGCGCTCAACTACTCAGATTATCACGGGGGCGCGAGTATCGGATCGTATCTGTGCCAACGCGCCAAAGAACGCGAAATGGCGTATATTGGCATGTATGCGATGGTCCCAACCTATGATTTTTCGCAATTCGCCCAGATCGGCAATAGCATTCGGATTGAGAACGATTTTACCGCCTGGTTAGGTGTTATGCGCCGGGTCAATTACCTGCTCAAGACCAGTTTTGACCTGACCGAATTAGAGCAAAAAAGCGCGCAGTTGACGCGCATCCTGGATGATAAAGTGGAAGAATTGGACGGACTCTCGCCCCAACTGAACATCCGCGAATACTTTAATCAGATCGCTGAAGAATTCACCGAAATGCCGTTTGACCCGCTAGCTGATGTATGGGCAGAAGAAATTAATCGCTTATTTGATGATTCGGAGGACACTGAATGACCGACGACAAAGAAAAAAAAGATGTGCAGAAAACAGAGGAAAAACCGTGCAGTGAGGAGAAACCGATCCCGGAACCGGTGAAGACGGATCACCAGATACGGGTCAATGGCCGAACGCTGGACTATACAGCGCTGGCCGGGATGCTGCCGATTCGGGATCAGGAAAAAGGCGACATCACCGCGCGGGTGTTCTTCACCGCGTACATGCTGGATGATATTGGGGATACGTCGCTGCGCCCGTTGGTGTTTGTGTTCAATGGCGGGCCGGGATCATCGTCGGTCTGGCTGCACATGGGGGCATTGGGGCCGAAGCGAGTCAAAATGCACGATGAAGGCTGGATGCCTAAGCCGCCCTTCACGCTGGAAGACAACGCGCATACCTGGTTGGATTTGGCCGATCTCGTCTTCATCGATCCGGTGGGCACGGGGTTCAGCCGTGCGGCTGATCCTGAGAAGAAAAAAGAATTCTGGACCCTGGAAAATGATCTCAAATCAGTCGGTGAATTTATTCGCCTGTTCCTGACACGCTACCAGCGCTGGCACTCGCCGTTGTTCCTCGCCGGGGAAAGCTATGGCACGACCCGCGCGGCAGGCTTGGCCGGGGCGTTGTATGATCAGGGCATCGCGTTTAACGGAATCGTGCTGCTCTCAACCGTGTTGAATTTTCAGACGATTCTGTTTGAAGAAGGTAACGATTTGCCGTATATGCTGTTTTTGCCGACCTATGCCGCGACAGCATGGTATCACGACAAACTGCCACCGGGATTACAGGAGAAACCCCTGGAAGACGTGCTGGCGGAGGTCGAAGCCTGGGCAGAAACTGATTATATGGTGGCGCTGGCTAAGGGTGATCGTCTGACCGAGCAAGAACGGGCCATAGTTATCGCGCAGTTAGCCCGCTATACGGGCCTTGATCCGCATTTCATTGGCCTCGCCAATTTGCGCATTTATGCCTGGCATTTCTTCAAGGAACTGCTGCGTGACGAAGGGTACACGGTGGGGCGCATCGATTCCCGCTTTAAGGGACTTGATAAACGCGGCGTTTCCGAATACCCGGATTACGATCCGTCAATGGTGGCAATTGGCCCGCCCTATACGGCGACCTTCAACCAATATGTGCGTGAAAAGTTGGGGTATGAAACAGACGATAAATACGAAATTCTCAGCCATGATGTGAATCGCGGTTGGGAATGGGATCGCGGTAAATTCCCCGATACCAGCGAAGCGTTGCGCAGCGCTACCGCCAAAAATCCCTATATGCATGTGTTGGCCGCGATGGGTTATTACGATCTCGCTACGCCGCATTTCGGCACAGAATATACTCTCAGCCACATGAATCTGGCTCCCTCGGTGCGTGCAAATTTCCGCGTCACGACCTATCCGGCGGGGCATATGTTTTATCTGGACATTAACGCCTTAGCACAGTTCAAAGAAGATGTAGCCGATTTTATCCAGTCCGCTCTCTAAACGGACCAGACAACGCAGGGCACAAGGTTGGAAAACGGCCTTGTGCCCCACTTGTTGTAGTATCAAGCATTTGAATAGCTAACGCCTGCGCACGTTAATCCCGTTTGAACTTGGTGTAATCGGGTTGGCGATAGCGGCTGGCTCCTGTCCCTTCGATGTCCAGCATCGCATCCACTTTCATCGGCAGACCAAGCATATTGATGAAGCCCTTCGCGTCGGTCTGATCGTAAATGTCCATGTGTCCAAACGAGGCGTAATCTTCGCGGTAGAGGCTGTACGGACTCTTACGCCCGGCAATGATGACGTTACCCTTGTACAGTTTGAGCCGCACGGTTCCGGTCACGGATTGCTGCGTCACCTGCACAAACGCATCAAGCGCTTCCCGCAGGCGGGTATACCACATCCCATTATAGACGAGTTCCGCGTATTTCACGGCGACGAAATCTTTGTAGTGCATGGTGGCTTTATCCAGACACAAACTTTCGAGCGCCTGATGCGCCGTGCGCAGAATTGTGCCGCCGGGTGTTTCATACACACCGCGACTCTTCATGCCAACCAGCCGGTTTTCGACCATATCCACGCGACCAATCGCATTCGCCGCACCCGCTTCGTTCAGTTTTTCGAACAACGGGACCGGGTCCATTGCTTCACCATTGAAAGACACCGGAATCCCTTTTTCGAAGCCGATCTCAATATAGGTGGGCGTATCGGGAGCCGCTTCCGGGCTGACCGTGAGGGTGTACATTTCCTCAAGCGGCTCGTTCCAGGGATTTTCGAGCGGGCCGCCCTCATGACTCATGTGGAACAGGTTGCGATCCCGGCTATAGATGCTCTTGAGCGTGGACGTTACCGGCACGTTGAATTCTTCGGCGTATTCGAGCGCGTCTTCGCGGCTGCGGATGTCCCATTCACGCCAGGGCGCGATCACGGACAACTTGGGATTAAGCGCTACCGCCGTCAGTTCAAACCGCACCTGATCATTCCCTTTACCCGTGCAGCCATGCGCGATAGCTTGCGCGCCTTCGGCTTCGGCAATCTCAACCAGATGCTTGGCGATCAACGGACGGGCAAAGGATGTACCAAGCAAATAAACCCGTTCATACACTGCCCCGGCCTGCATCGTCGGGAACACGAAATCGCGCAGGAATTCATCGCGCAGATCGCGGATGATGAGTTTACTCGCGCCCGTCTTTTTCGCTTTCTCATCCAACCCATCAAGTTCTTCCGCCTGACCGAGATCGGCACAGAAGCAAATCACTTCGCAGTTATAGTTATTTTTCAACCAGGGTACGATGATGGAGGTATCGAGGCCACCGCTATAAGCCAACACAACTTTTTGGATCGGGTCCATTTACCGGAAAGTCCTTTCTAAGTAACGTTAAAATTGATCAAAAGATAGTAACGCTAAAGACTGTTTTCCTCCATAGCAGCTTTTTTGTACATTTTCACCAAAAAGACATGCTGTTTTTTGGCGCAATATGCTTGACAAGCCCCCAGGCATGGTTTAAAGTCTTGATCGTGCGCAGGTAATTTGATTAGATAGCCTGACAAGGAAACCCAACACATCTTATGTCTATCCGTCAGTTAAGCGTCCTCCTTCTGGTTATTATTGTCCTCGTCGTTATTGGCGGGGCATTTACGGTTGGGAGGGCCTAGACGGAACGGTCAGGCCGAAGCAGGCTTTCCAGGACCTCCCAAACGCGGGAGGTCTTTTGATTTATAGGGCAGGTTTTCTGCCTGGAATGAGCTAACAAACTGATGATCAACCTACTCGCTCTTATTGTCGTCGTTCTGAGCCTCCTTCTCGTTATTGAGAAGGAGGATGCACGGGTTGGCACGGTTCTGACCAGCGCAGCGCGACAGTAGAGGCGAGGCAAAGGTCAAGATGCAACATTCACAAAACCGCTCCAACCCAACGGGAACACGGGGCGGTTTTTATTTGTCAGCTAAACAATTATAGGGGCATACGCCCGCCACCAAAAAGAGGAAACCATGCGTTCAGATCGAATTAAAGTAGGCTTTGAACGAGCACCTCACCGGAGTTTGCTCAAAGCAACCGGCGTCACTGATGACGATATGCGGAAGCCATTTATCGCAGTCGTGAATTCCTATATTGATATTATTCCCGGTCATGTTCATTTACAGAAATTTGGGCAGGTCGTCAAAGAAGCGATCCGCGAGGCTGGCGGTGTGCCGTTCGAATTCAATACCATCGGCGTGGATGATGGGATTGCGATGGGACACATCGGCATGAATTTTTCGCTGCCCAGCCGCGAACTGATCGCGGACTCGGTGGAAACGATGATCATGGCGCACGCCTTTGACGCGATGATCTGCATCCCGAACTGTGACAAGATCGTGCCGGGGATGTTGATGGCAGCGATGCGCGTGGACATTCCAACGATCTTCATCAGTGGTGGGCCGATGGCCGCCGGAAAAACGCCCGACGGTCAAACCGTTGACCTGATCAGTGTATTTGAAGGCGTGGGCGCATACAAAGCGGGCAAGATCGATGATGCGCAACTCAAAGTTTTGGAAGATTACGGTTGCCCCTCCTGCGGCTCGTGTTCGGGCATGTTCACCGCCAACTCCATGAATTGTTTGATGGAGGTGCTTGGTTTGGCGCTGCCTTTTAATGGGTCCGCCCTGGCCGAAACCCCCGAACGTACCGAACTCGCCAAACAAGCCGCGCGACAGCTCATGGTCCTGATCGAAAAAGACCTGACGCCGCGCAAAATTGTTACCCCGGAAGCAATTGACGACTCCTTCGCGCTGGATATGGCAATGGGCGGCAGCACGAATACCGTGTTACACACGCTGGCAATTGCCTACGAAGCCGGGATCGAATACCCGCTCGAACGGATCAATCAGGTTGCCGAACGTGTCCCGCATATCTGCAAAGTCAGCCCCGCCTCACATTGGCACATGGAAGATGTGCATCGCGCGGGCGGCATCCCGGCGATTCTCAAGTCGGTAGCGGATAAGGGCGATGTGCTGCATCTGGATCGCCCTACCGTGACCGGCCAAACGTTGGGCGAAAATATCGCCGATGCGTCAGTCAAAGATTATGAAGTGATCCGCCCCCTGGATAATCCCTACCGCGAAACCGGCGGGCTGGCAATCCTGTTTGGTAGTCTGGCCCCCGAAGGCGCAGTGATCAAGATCGGCGCGATCCCGGCGCACATGGAACACCATCAAGGTCCGGCGCGCATCTACGAAAGCGAAGAAGCGGCCTCGGCAGGCATTCTGAATGGCGAAGTGCAAAAGGGCGATGTGGTCATCATTCGCTACGAAGGGCCGCGCGGCGGGCCGGGGATGCAGGAAATGTTAGGGCCGACGGCGCAAATCCAGGGCATGGGCCTGGGCGATGATGTGGCGCTGATCACTGATGGGCGGTTCTCTGGGGGGAGCCGGGGTATCTCGATTGGGCATGTCAGCCCGGAGGCGGCGGCGCGCGGGCCGATTGCGATTGTGCAGGCAGGCGATCTGATCAGCATCGATCTCCAGAATCGCACGCTGGATTTGCTGGTGGATGCCGATGAAGTCCAGCGCCGACTGGCAGCCTTGCCGCCCTTTGAAGTCGATATTCCGAGCCGGTGGCTGCGTCGTTACGCGAAATTAGCGAGCAGCGCCAGCACGGGAGCCGTCTTTTTGGACTGAACCTCACCCCCCAACCCCCTCTCCATGCATGGCGAGGGGGAGCAAAGATGAGATGTCAGGAAAATTTTGGATCAATCACACAACCACTGATACCTGATTGAGGAGTAGAGTTAATGCCAATGCAAAAGTCCGAGTGGATTTGGCAAAACGGCAAGTGGGTTGTCTGGGATGACGCCACCGTACACATCAGCGCCCATGCGCTGCACTACGGATCAAGCGTCTTCGAAGGCCTCCGCGCGTATAGCACCCCGGATGGTCCCGCCGTGTTCTGCCTGGAAGAACATACCCTACGGCTGTTCAACTCGTGCAAAATCGCACGGATTGACATGCCCTACACGCCAGAGCAGATCAACGCCGCCACCGTCGAAACGGTCAAACGCAACAAGCTGCAAAGCTGCTACATCCGCCCTCTGGTGTTTCGCGGCGTGGATAGTATCGGCGTGGATGGACGCAGTTGCCCCACCGAAGTGGTTATTTTTGCGATTGAGTGGGGCCGCTACCTGGGACCGGAAGCTATCGAGCAAGGGGTTGATGTGATGGTTAGCTCGTGGCGGCGCATGGCCCCCGGCACATTACCGGCAATGGCAAAAATCGGCGGGCAATATGTGGGCAGCCAGTTGATCACGATGGAAGCCAAAGACAACGGCTTTACCGAGGGGATTGCACTCGACGTAAACGGTTATGTCAGCGAGGGTGCGGGCGAGAATCTGTTTGTTGTGATGGATGGCGTCATCCACACGCCCCCGTTGGCCTCATCCATCCTGGGCGGCATCACCCGCCAATGCGTAATGACGCTGGCCGAAGACCTCGGTTACGAAGTGCGCCAACAGACCATTGCGCGCGAAATGTTGTATATCGCTGATGAAGTGTTCTTTACCGGCACCGCCGCCGAAGTCTCCCCGATTCGCTCGGTGGACCGTGTGCAAATTGGAAGCGGTTCGCGTGGCCCGATCACCGCACGCATCCAACAGGAATTTTTCGATATTACGGCAGGCAAAATACCGGATCGCTTTAACTGGCTGACCCCGGTCAAATAACCCATATTCAGGAGAAACACAGTGGAACTCACCGGCGCAGAAATTATCATGGAATGCCTTCTCCGCGAAGGCGTAGATTTGATTTTCGGGTATCCTGGCGGGGCTATTTTGCCCACCTATGACGCGATGACCAAGTATCCGCAGATCAAGCATGTGTTGGTCCGGCACGAACAGGGCGCGGCGCACATGGCGGACGGTTACGCTCGTGCGACTGGCAAAGTCGGCGTAGCGTTCGCTACCTCCGGCCCCGGCGCGACAAATCTCGTCACCGGCATTGCTACCGCTATGATGGACTCATCCCCAATAGTCTGTATCACCGGGCAGGTCGGCACCGCTACTATCGGCACTGATGCGTTTCAAGAAGTTGATGTAACCGGTGTCACGCTGCCTGTTACCAAACACAACTATCTCGTCCACGATGTAGAAGATTTGGCCTACACGATCCGCGAAGCGTTCCACATCGCCCGCACCGGACGCCCCGGTCCCGTCCTGGTTGATGTGCCGAAGGATGTGCAAAACGCCAAAATCGAATTCGTATACCCTGAAGAGGAAATTATACTACCGGGCTATCACCCGGCTGGCGCAACAGACGAGGAAACGCTCCAGGCCGCATTGGAATTGATCGAAGCATCAGAGCGGCCCGTGATTCTGGCTGGTCATGGTATTGCCATGTCTGGCGCAACGCAAGAAGTCTTGAAATATATCGAAACCACCCAGACGCCATTTTCGCTGACCCTGTTGGGCAAAGGTGGAATGCCGGAAAGCCACCCCATGTCGCTCGGCATGATGGGGATGCACGGCACCGGGCAATCGAATCTCGCCATCCAGAACGCCGATTTGCTGCTGGCTTTCGGGATGCGCTTTGATGATCGTGTAACTGGCAACCTGAAAACGTATGCGCCCAACGCGCGCGTGATCCACATTGATATTGACGCCTCGGAAATTCACAAAAACGTGTACGCCGATGTGCCGATTGTGGGTGATCTGAAAACGGTCCTGAACCAACTGATCCCGATGCTCAAGCCGATCCAACACAAAGCCTGGTTGGGCCAGATTCGGGACTGGATGGAAGACACGGACGAACGCGACATTGTGAATCAGAATGTAAATGATCGCCTATTGGCGGCGCATGTGATCCGCGATATGTGGGCCGCAACCGCCGGGGATGCAGTGGTTGTGACCGATGTGGGCCAGCATCAGATGTGGGAAGCGCAATATTACCCGCACGAACGCCCCGCGACGCTGCTTACCTCCGGGGGATTGGGTACGATGGGCTTTGGGAT
>JAFGJA010000554.1 GCA_016929355.1 Anaerolineae bacterium
GGATGAAGTGCTGGCGATCTCGATGATGGATAATGTCAAGGCGCGCGAACTCCAATCCGATGGGAGCTATATCCATTTACAGCCGCCCACTGACGGATCGGCGGTTGTGAACAGCCAGCAGTGGTTTATGGATCATGCGCGGGCGTGGGATTGAACAGCCATCAGCCATCAGCCATCAGCTTTTAGCCGTTAGCTTGGTAGGGAGGTTCCTCTGTGGACCTCAAATGATTTTGATTGATTTCTCCATGTATTTGGGCATCGGGTGATTTAGGCTAATTGCTAATTGCTTAATTTTCTGTGTAAACCCACAGCGTATGTCCATCCGTGACCATCTCCACCGTGCCGTGTTGGTCGGTGCGATAGAGTGGCTCCGTGATGGTATTCTGCAAACGCTCTGAAACTTCCGGGGCGGGCAGTCCGGTGCGATTGCCCGTGCCCACACTGACAACGGCGATTTGGGGCTGGGCCGCATCAATGAAAAAAGCGGGATTGGCTTTTTCGCTGCCGCGCGAAGGTAACTCCAACACGGTACTCCCGATATACCACCCGGCGTCGAGCATGGTTTGCTCGGCGTCTGCGCTTAAATCCGGCGTCAGCAGGAATGACGTGTCGCCATAGCTCACACGAATGACCATGCCCACCTCGGTTGTATCGTCATCATCTTCCGGCGCAATTTGCGGATGCAAAATTTCCAGCAAGACACCATCGCCCGTTGCGATGGTATATCCCGCCGTGACGGTTTGCACGTCGATGTTATGTTTCGCCAACGCATTCGCCAGATTTTGCGCGTGTTCGTTGCCATCGGTGTGCCCGTTGGTGAGCGCAAGCTGTACGTCGTAATGTTCGAGTAGTTCGGGGATGGCGCTGGTCGTGTCGGAGCGGGGCTGGGTGACGATCAGCAGATCGAGATCACGATCTCCGAAGGGCAGAATATCCCCCACCGCGCGCCGGAGTTGGGTCGGATTCGGCCCGCCATCGATCAGTATTTGTGCGCCGTTTGGTGTTTGCAGGATCACCGCGTGACCGTGCCCAATATCGGGAAACCAGACGTGTAATTTGCCGTCGGGCTGTTGCATGGCGATCACACTGACCAAAATGATGAGGATCACGCCGGTGATGATCACGGCAACGGCGGTGATGCGCTGGCGCAGTTGGCCGAGCAATACGGCGCGATCTTCGGGATGGGTGATGGTCCAGAGCGCAATCGCAAGTAAGCCTCCGTAGATGCCCCAGGCATAGGATGGGTCCAGGGTAAAGGTTGTGGACGCCCATTCGACACCGCCCAGGCTGCGCACAATTTCTAGCGTGTAACTGAGCGGAATCCAGACCACCCAGGCGAGTGGTTGGCCGAGGGGTGTCCAGATCATACCGAGAAACACCGCCAGCCAGCCGAGGGTCATAATGTAGGCTTGCGCAGGCACGATCAAAATGTTGACCAGCAGCGAAATGATCGAGAAGCGCCCGAAGTAAACGAGCATTAACGGCGTCGTGGTGATTTGCGCGGCGAGACTGACGATGATCGGCTCAGAGAGCCAGCCGGTGATCTGGCGAGTGGTCTCCTGCGCGAATAGGCGTTCAAGTGTTCTCTTGAAAAAATTTTCAAAGCGCTGGCTGAATAGAATCAACCCGGCAGTGGCGGCTACGCTGAGTTGGAAACCCACATCCCATAATGTGAGCGGATTCCAGGCGGTCATCAGGAAAATGGCAAACGCCAACGATGTGAGGCCATGCGCCCGCCGCCCCGTTTGTCCGGCGACCAACACCAAGCCGCCCATGAGCGCCGCGCGCACCACAGCCGGATCAGCACCGACGAACAGCGTGTAGATGCTGACGCCCAGCAGCGCCAGCCAGCCCGCTTTGTTTTTGCCAAAAGCCGGCGTGAGTAGCCGGATTAGCACACCGATCACGACGATCATATTTGCGCCGGAGATAGCGATCACATGGGTGGTTCCGGTGCGGTTGAAGTCGTCGCGTACATCGGCGGAAATGGCGCTTTCTGTGCCGAGCAAAATGCCGCTCAATAAGGGTGCTTGTGGGCTGGGTAGCAGGCGGTTAATGGTCGTTTGGGCGCGCGCTTTCAGATCGTACATGAGCGCATACCAGGGTTTGCCCTGATCATGCTCGATCAGCGTGACGCGCGCATTGGGGATCATGGCATGGATGCCGCGCCGCGCGAGATAATCGCGGTAGGAAAAATCGTCGAATTCCGGCGGTGTGAGCAGTGAGCCGCTTACCAACACGCGATCCCCGTACTGGTAATCACCATAACGCGGCGCTTGCACCAGGATGAGTCCTTCGGTTGGCTGCGGTTCAGGGTGCGATTTACTATCCTGCTCGATGGTTTCCACGCGGATGCGCAAATTCACATGGTTCTCGCGCACATCGGCATCTTGATCAAGGATGCCGGTTAGCGTGACATAGCCGGAATCGGCATAGTGGGCGATGTGGTGAGCGGGATACGGGCGTGTGGCCCAGGCATAGCGTCCGGCTCCAAGAGCGAACAAAGCGAGACACAAAAAGCCGATGCGCCAGGGGCGACTGTGCCGGACGAGATAGGCCAGCAGCACGCTGCCCGCGAAAAGACCGATCCAGAGTTCGGATGATGTATCGTTGCCCGTAGATATAAGAAAAATTCCGGCGACCCACGCTGCAACCAGATAGAGCAGAGTCATAGCGCGATCTCCCCCTCCGCGAATAGATGCTTAAGCACAACCCCAATCATAGCGAATTTGCGGGAGAAGAGAAAATTAAACCTCACCCCCGGCCCCTCTCCAAGTGCGGAGAGGGGGAGTTTGGTTTCTGTGCCGTAAGAAAAAAGGGAAGATGACTATGATGGATTATGTGGCGGAGGGTGTCCAATTGGCGATCAGTGTGTAGGCGGCTTCGATGGTAGCATCGAAAGTTAGATCGCTCGTGTCAAGCTTGATCGCGTCGTCCGCTTGCAGCAAAGGGGCGGTGTCACGGCTGCTGTCGAGGCGATCCCGTTCGCGCAGATTAGCGAGAATTGCTTCATAATCAGCCTGTTCACCATTGTCGCGGCGCTGCTTGTGGCGGCGTTCGGCGCGTTTTTCCAGACTGGCGTCGATATAAATTTTCAGATCGGCGTTGGGCAGCACCACTGTGCCAATATCGCGCCCGGCCATGATGACACGGCCCTTTTTCGCCAATAAACGCTGCGCTTCGAGGACGCTGGCGCGGACTTCAGGAGTCGCTGCCACAATGGATACGGCTTTATCGACCTGGGGCGTATTCAAGTCCTGCGTGATGTCGCGTTCGTTCGCTAAAAAGGTGAATTGACGACCATCATCTTTGCGATCAGGCGTCATATCGAAGTGCGTTTGCTCACATAACGCCACCAATTGCGCCGCATCGTGCAGATCAAGCGCCTGTTCAAGTGCTAAAAATGTCACAGCACGGTAAAATGCTCCCGTGTCAACGAACAGATAATTGATGCGTTGGGCGACGGCGAACGAAACAGAACTTTTGCCCGATCCTGCCGGGCCATCAATGGCGATGGTACTAGGAAGTGTTAGTGTCAAATTGGCCTCGCTTCTGTGTGTGGAAGTGATTTATCCTGGCGTCAAGTGTACCGCATTCAGCGCACCCTGTTAAGCATATACTGTTAATGGTTGCACGGGTTGGTAGCTCACCGTAGAATCACGGACAGAGTTTCAGGGTCAGGTTTTGTGGGGGGACGGAGACGAGAGCGTATGCGAAATCGTTGGTTAGTTAACGTAGTGGTGTGTTTAACCCTCCTGGTCATGGGGCCGGTGTGGAGCGGAGTCCGTGTTGGCGCGGTTCCGGCGCAGCAAACGGGCGTGATCGAGTTGGTGTACGGGCAAACGATTGATGGGCAGCTCGACAGCACCCAACCCAGTGTATTTTATGCGTTCAATGCATCGAGCGGCGATGTGGTCACGGTAGCGATGATCGCTACCGGGGGCACAATTGATCCGTTTTTGGTGCTAAATGATGCAGCCCAATCCCCTTTGGCAACGGATGACAATAGCGGCGGGGATCGAAATGCCCGGCTGACGTTTGTGATTCCGGCGGATGGACGCTATATCATCCAGGCGACGAATTCGGGCGGTATTCCACCTTCAGATGGTGGCACATTCAGCCTGAATCTTACGGCGGCGGTCAATGGTGAGCCGGTAGTTGAGGCCACGCCGGAACCGGCTGCTACCGAAATTCCCGTAGAAGCTATCCCCGCGCCGACTACCCCGCCTGATAACGCGCCGCCCGACACGTCAGCCAGCGATTCGGCTGTACAGGGCGACAGCACGCGACTGATCGCCCTGACATCGGGCACAACGGTGCGGGATACGCTGGACCGGCAAACGGCAGTGCGCTATTACTGGTTTGAGGGAGGCGAAGGTGATCAGATTTCGGTGACGCCGGAACAGGTCGCCGCATTTAAACCGTTGATCGTGCTCTATAACGGGAATTTCGAGGAACAGCAGCGCGTCGCGCCGGGGATCGGGATGCAGGCCACACTGCGGAATTCGGGCGTGTTTTTCCTGGCGGTATCCTTGCCGGATGCGGGTCAGGTGGGCGGTGAATACGGGTTTATCTTTGGCTTGAGCGAGAATCTGGCGGCCAGCGCGAATTTCGAGGCGATCACGTATGGGCAAAGTGTGCAGGGTATGATTGACGCGACAACGCCTTCCGTAACCTACAGTTTGCAGGGAACGGCAGGCGATACGATCACCGTCATGATGAGCCGCGCCAGTGGCGATCTGGATAGCTATCTGTATTTGCTGGATGAAGCCGGGCAGTTGTTGTTTGAGGATAACGATAGCGGCGGCGAAAACGGCAATGCGCGCATGGTTTATACACTGCCCGCCAATGGTACGTATCTGATCACAGCGACGCGGTTGGGTCAGGCGCAGGGCACAACAAGCGGCGGTTTTCTGCTGGACGTGATTTCTAATGCTGCGCCGCCCGTTGCCTCAGGTGCGATTGAACCCACTGCCGAACCGACGCCCTTGCTGCCCGCCGATTACGCAGCTTTTCCGCAAATCGCGTATGGTGAAACGGTAGAGGGCGAACTCTCCGACGCGAAATTCATGGACATTTACGTCTTCTATGGCGAAGCGGGTGATACGATCACGGCGGAAATGGTCAGCCAGAACAAAGATGAATACAACGCGCTTGATCCGCTCTTGGTGCTGCTTGATGATGCGCGGATTCCATTGGCGGAACA
>JAFGJA010000555.1 GCA_016929355.1 Anaerolineae bacterium
AATTCTGATTAATGTCGAAAATGCCGCGCCGCCGAATGCACGTATCTTCACCTTTGGTGTGGGCAATGATGTCGATACGTTCCTGCTCGACCAGTTGGTTCAGGCGTTTCGCGGCGCGGGGACGTATGTTCGGCCCGAAGAACGGATCGACGAGGAAGTGAGCAATCTCTACAACAAGATCAGCGCGCCCGTATTGACCAATCTTGAGCTTGAAGTGGATGGGGTGCTGGTGGAGGATATGTATCCCGCCGCACCGCTACCGGACCTGTTCATCGGCACGCAGTTGATCGTGGTCGGGCGTTACCGCGATGGCGGCGCAACATCCGTCAAACTGATCGGTGAACTTGACGGCGAGCAAAAAGTGTACACGTATGAGTCTGATTTCCGCGACAACGCGGGCGGCGAAGTGTTCATCCCGCGCCTGTGGGCGACGCGCAAGATCGGCGCATTGCTCAACGCGATCCGGCTGTATGGCGAAGACCCCGAATTGGTCGATAGCATCGTGCGCCTGAGCATCCGTTACGGGATCATCACGCCGTATACCTCGTTCCTGATCACCGAAGATGATATCTTTAGCCAGCAGGGACGCGAGGAAGCGGAAGTCAATTTCCAATCGCAAACCGACGATTCCTTTGGCGTGGCGTCCGGTGAAGGGGCCGTTGCTGCTTCGGAAACAACCGCCGGTCTTGCTGATGCCGAAGCGCCGATGGCGGCTCCCACGATGACGCTGTTACCCACCGGCACGCCTGCGCCGGGTGTCGTTTTCCGCGATGACCAGGCAAAAGACAGTGATGACGATGATGATGGCGGTTTCATAGGTGGCTATGATGAGGCTGCCAGCGATCACAATGCCGCCGGTTCCACCCCGCTTCAATACGTCAGTGACCGAACCTTTGTCTGGCGTGATGGGGCGTGGGTTGATACGCTGTACGACTCAGACGAGATGGAACCTGTTGAAGTCGTTTTCCTGAGCGATGAATACTTCGAGCTGTTAGACCTCGATCCGCTCGTAGGCGAATTCCTCGCGCTCGGCGATCATGTGCTGTTCGTCTGGGATGATGTGGCTTACGAGGTTGTGCCGGAGTAAACTGCATCTGACAATGTAAATTCATGCCTTGACTCCTCATCTCCACGCATGGCGAGGGGGCCGGGGACTGAGGTTATTTTTCACGGGGGCGCAACTGCTGCGCCCCTTTTATATTGCAAAGGCTTGGCACATCCTTTATCATTTGGCTACCCGAATATCAAGCAAAATCGAGATAGCGATTTTTATGGCAACATACACTGAAGACACTATTCACACCATTGCCGGTATCCGTTTTTACGAGATTGGCAAGGTGTATCATTTTAGCTGCGATCATGTCCCCGATCTGCGTGTCGGCGATTTTGTGATTGTTGAAACCACGCGCGGGCGGCAGATGGGCCAGGCGATGAATATTTTAAGCCCGGAAGATGACGATACCCCGCGCGACTACAAACCGATCTTACGCCGCGCTACGCCCACCGATATGATGAGTCAAAAGCTGTGGCAGTCGCGTGAGACAGAAGCCTTGATCAACTGTCGTGAAAAAGCCGCCCAAATCGGCGGGTATGAGGATGCCAAATTTGTGGCAGCGCAGTACAATTTTGATGGCAGTCTGCTCACGTTTTTGTTCACGGCAGATGACAAAATCAATACGGGTAAGCTGCGGGCGCAATTGCAACGGAGTTTCAAAGCCAAAGTTGAGATGCGGCAAATTGGCCCGCGCGATGTCGCCAAACTTCTCGGCGGGATGGGGGCGTGTGGGATTCCGCGTTGTTGCAGCACGTTCCTGACCGATTTCAGTCCCATTTCGATCAAGATGGCAAAAGCGCAGGGTATCTCGCTCAACCCCTCCGAAATTACGGGGATGTGCGGGCGGCTGCGCTGCTGCTTGATCTACGAATATGAGCAGTATGTCGAAGCGCGCAAGCAGTTGCCCAAACGCAATAAACGGGTGGGCACGGTGCATGGCGAAGGTAAAGTCATCGATTTGCATCCCTTGCAAGACGCAGTGACGGTGCTGGTTGAAGGCAACCGGCATATTGTCCAGCGCGAAGACATTATCCCGATGGAAGAATGGGAAGCGTTCAAAGCCAAAGCCGAGGCGGGCTGTGATAAACATGGGGATGGTCCTTGTGATTGCGGCGCGCGCGGCGAACAGGTCGATTCGGTCCCGGAACAACCCGCAATAGCGGCGGCGTCCCATGCGGAGACAGCGCCAGAGGATGACGCCGATGACGCCGATCAGCAAAAAGTTCGGCGCAAGCGCGGGCGTGGCCGACGCGGGCAATCCCGGCACAGTAGTCGATCAACCAATAATAAATCACGTAGTAGTAAACGTCGCTCCAAAAAGGATAACACTGAGCAATGACAAACGAGTCTAATTCGACTAACAACCTGCACCGGGTCATGGGCATTTTTGCCCACCCGGATGATCCCGAATTTTTCTGCGGTGGCACGTTTGCGAAATGGGCCGCCGAGGGCAAACACATTACGTTTGTGTTGGCAACGAGCGGTGATAAAGGTTCTGGTGATCGGGCGATGACCTCCGAACAACTCGCCGTGATCCGCGAGGCTGAGGAACGCGCCGCCGCTGCCCAGCTTGGTGTCAAGGAAGTGATCTTCCTGCGTTATCCCGATGGTGAATTGCAGCCGACGCTGGAACTCCGCCGCCAACTGACGCGGTTGATCCGGCTCAAACAACCGGATATTGTGGTCACGAATGATCCCACCGCCCGTTGGCATGGCGTGGGCTACATCAACCATCCCGATCACCGCGCGATTGGTGACGCCGCGCTGGATGCGGTTTTTCCGGCGGCGCGCGATCACCTGAATTTCATTGAGTTGTACCGGGATGAAGGATTGGAACCGCATAAAGTCCAGCAGGTGTATCTCTGTGGCACGCACGAACCAACGGCTAAAGTTGATGTGACGGAGTATGTCGAAACGAAAATTCGGGCGCTGTATGAGCACAAGAGCCAGATCAGCGATATGGAAGCGATGGCCGCCCGGCAGCGCGAAAGAGTGGATGAAGATTTTGCCGGCGATGGCGTCCGTTATACTGAATCGTTCCGTGTATTTACTCTGAGATAGCCGCTAATGGAGAAAACAATTCAAATTTGCATAATGTAGGGGCTGACCAGCGTGTCGGCCCAGGGCGAACACATTGGTTCGCCCCTACAGGATCATGCGGAATCTATTTGTTTTCT
>JAFGJA010000556.1 GCA_016929355.1 Anaerolineae bacterium
AACCGGCGATTCAATCGTACTCGACAGGCGGCTCGAAGTGATCATAATCGTAGCCGTATTGCTGCCACAATTCCTCGGCGAGCATGGCCGGATCGCGCGCTAAGCCTTGTTCCGCGAAGTAATCGCAGACGCGCGTGATGTCGCGTTCCAGGATGAAGCGTGCATCAGGATTCGCGCGCACGTCGGCCACCTGCGGAAAATCGATCAAAACGATGTTGCCCGCCCAATATAGGATGTTATAGGCGGATAGATCGCCATGCACGAGGTTATGCGCCAGCAGCAAATGCACATTACGCATGACCTCGGCAAACAATGGCTCAACCTCATCCGGTTCGAGCTGCACGGTGTTCAGGGTGGGGGCGGCTAAATGCTCATCGCCCACATAGCCCATCAAGATGACATTATCGCCAATCGCCCAGGGACGCGGTACGGCTGCGCCATCCTTGTACAGCATTTGCAAGGTTTCGTACTCATACATCAACCACGAGGTATGCGTGACCTGTCTACCGAATGCTGTACCTTTGGCAATCGCACGCATTTCGCGGTCATCGCTGGCATTGAGCCGCACGCCATCACCTAAAATGATTTCCCGCCCCTGGCGATACATCTTGTCGTTGCGCAGTTGGCGGAACATGCGCGGGCGGTAGACTTTCGCGGCCAATAACTCGACGCCGGTTGATTCATGCGCCGCGCAGCGATAGACGCTGGCTTCTTTGCCGCCCTTGACCTGGGCGGTGACATCCGTGATCAACTGCTGATCGTAGAGCGAACCGAGCGATTGCAACAGCCAGCCTGCTTCATATTTGGAGGGTTGGTAGGTTGGCTCAAAGCCGCTTTCCAACCCAGCAGTATCGGCTAACTGCTGCACAACATCTTCGCGTGATTTACGCGGTTTTGAGGTCGTGCGCGGTTTACGTTTGCGGCGCGCCTGACGATTTGTGTTGATCGGGTCGAACTGGTCCTCGTAGATGTCGTACTTATTGTCGAGATAGGGATTACTCAACGTTGGATTCTCCGTTATGAATGGGATTTGATCTGTTTGTTATTGCTGCCGCAGTGCATGAGCCATGCAGCAGGATAAGGCCACAACCGGATCGATCCGGCACGGAGATTCGAGGTGATGAGCAGGATGGTGATCGGGAGCAGGTAAAAAACAGCACGCCGATCAACAACACAACCCCAACTGCGCCTCGAATCGTTCAAGACGTTGTAGGGGGTACACCTGATCGGCGCGAGCTTATTCGCTCAGATTGGATTTAAATCGTGGGAAATACTGAGGTTCAGCTAGACTGAGGACTCAGCGTTAAGCACCGCAGAAAGCAGGCGTACCCGGACCCACACGGACCACAGATTCCATATTAGCCATGTAACGCCTCACTTTCCTCAAAATGACGTGGACAATGCTCGCACTATAGCATGGACGCGCGCGATTTGTCAATAGGTAGTCAGGGGTGAAAATCAGCCGTCACCCGCTATTTTACAGCTTGTTTACTAGGTTGTTTTTCGCCTTGCATTATAATGATAGGGAGCGAATCAGGTAGGTCATAACATCGAGGTGAGGCATGTCGCAGCGTCAAGTGCCGGGAGGCGCTCCGGCGGGGCAAGGTCGCCCGGTGCGTCCCAAGCGCAATAAACGTCCGTATCAGAAACCCCATGTTCGATCACGGCAGCCCGCCGCGCCGCAATCCCCGCGATCAGCAAGACCGCAGCCTGTCGGGGCGCAGCCACCCGGACCGCGCCAACCGGGGGTACTGCGTCGCCCTTCACGGTGGCGTAAGGTGTGGTCGAAGCCGGAAAATCTGGTCCTGATCGGAATCGCCGGGTTATTGATGATCGTCGGGTTATGCGTGGCGCTGCTGGTCGCCGGGATCGCGTTGCTCTATGCCTCGGATGACATTCTGCCGGGCGTTGCAGCGGCGGGTGTTGATCTGGGATCACTTTCTGAACAGGAAGCCGCCGCCACCTTGATCGCGTCCTGGCAGCAATCCGGGGTGCTGCTGCGGGATGGCAGCCGGACCTGGCAAGTTGCCCCGCTTGAACTCGGCGTCACCCTTGATGCTGAAGCTACCGCGCGCGCGGCGCAAGCCTGGGGCCGTTCTGATGGCGGGGTGCTGGATGGGTTGCGCGGCGCGTTGAGTGGGGTAGTGATCGATCCGGTCCTGGCGGTTGATCTGGCTACGATGACCAACTATCTGGAAAGCATCCTGTTTTATGTCGATATTCCGGCGCAGAATGCCGGGGTGCAGTTGGTGAATGGGCAGGCGGTGGCGAGCGAGGCCAGCAAAGGGCGCGTGATGAACATTGCCGCGACTGTGGATCAGGTGCGCGCTGATCCGGCTGGGGAACTGGCCGATGGCGAACTGGACCTGATCATGGCCCCGACCTATCCCACGATTTCGGATGCGACGCCTCTGGTTGCGCAGGCTAATGCCTTGCTGACCAGTTCGTTTACCGTGAATGCGTATGATCCGGTGCGGGATGAATGGCTTAACTGGTCCGCGCCGCCGCAAGAGTGGGCCGCGTGGCTCTCCGCCGAATCGGATGAATTGAGCGCTACCGGGCTGCGCTTGACCCTACATAGCCAGGGGCCAAAAGAGTTTTTGGCTGCGCACGCCGTTTTCGGTGATGAACGGTACATTGAAATTGAGCAAGCCGTTGAACAGATGCAAGCGGCGCTGGCGCGCAATCAGACGCAGGCCACGATCCGCGTGTGGCACGATACGACGACTTATACGGTCCAAGCCGGGCAAACGCTGGCGATGATCGCGGAGGAAGTGGGCGTGCCATACCCGTATATTCAGGCGGAAAATCCCGGCATCAATGCGGATGCGCTCAGTGTCGGGCAGACGATCACGATTCCGTCAAAAGACATACTCATCCCGCTTGACCCGATTCCGCAGAAGCGCATTGTGGTGAGTCGCGGTCAACAACATCTGTGGGCGTATGAAAATGGACAGGTCGTGTTTGATTGGGTGATCTCCACCGGCTTACCGACCAGCCCGACGGCGTTAGGCGTGTTTCAGGTGCAGTCGCACGAGGTCAACGCCTACGCGGATCAGTGGAATTTGTATATGCCGCACTTCATGGGCTTTTACCATCCGGGGCCGAATATGGACCTGCTAAACGGATTTCACGGTTTCCCGACGCGCAACGGGTACTCGCTGTTGTGGGAAAACGATCTCGGTCATCCGGTGACGTATGGCTGTGTGCTGCTCAATTTGGCGAATGCCGAAGCGCTGTTTAATTGGGCGGAGGAGGGCGTGGTGGTCGAGGTGCGGGCGTGACCTCACCCCCCTTTGATCATATATGTAGTAGGGGCGAGGCGTCGCCTCGCCCCTACAATACCCCGACATTATGTATTACAAATGCCGCCCGTACACATACCGTATCAGTAAATCCTTGCGGACGAACAGAAACACGGTTAACGCCGATACCACCCCGCAGAAGTGCGCCAGGTAATTCACTCCGCACGCACAGCCTTTATTCTGGATAGCTTCGAGTGACGGGATAAAGTTCTGGAACACGAACCAGATCAGGACTACCCAGGCCGGAACCGTCACGGTCCAGCGCCAGATTTTATAGTCATCATCGTGTTTGTGCGGGATCGCTTTGACGAGCGCCACGGGAAAGCGCAGCACCGACGCTGCTCCCCAGAGACAGTCGATTTTGGCATTCCAGAACAGCAGCAGATACGCGCCCATCACGCCTGAGATTGCGCCACTTGATCCAATCGAGGGGATGAAATCCACACCGGGTCTAAACAGCACGCTGCCCATGCTGGCAACCATCCCCGCCAGCAGATAAAACACGAGAAAGCGCCATGATCCGCAGGCATCTTCTACCCGGCGGCCAAAGGTCCACAGGTAGATCATATTGCCGAACAGATGCCAGAAATTGGCGTGCATGAACGTTGATGAAAAGGTTGAAAACGCGCCAACACCAGCGCCATTGATCACGGCGTATTCGCTGTACCCGTAGTAGTAGATTTTGTTGAGATAGGCGGGTGACAGCTCAACCTCGGTTCCTCCCTCTGATACTTGGTACATATCCGGGGCGGTCCACAACACAAAGATCACCGCATTGACCATGATCAAAAACATGGTGGACCAGGGCACGGTCCGGTAGCGCATCAGGCCGGAGTCGTTGACCGGCAGGGGATACACCAGGGAGGAGAGGAACAGAACCAGCAGGATAAACAGGATAACAAAGATAAGACCACACATATCACTGTTTCCTCTCGCCCTACCAGGGCAAATAAGGTGGGGGATTGTCCATGACGATCCCTATCGAACGATAAAACACCAGCCATGTCGCCAGCACCAACACAAACGCCCCGGTTGCCCCCAGCATCAACCGGGTATCTTCCGCGAGAATCGGGAGTTGGGTGGGGTCTGGTTTGGCTTGACCGGGTTTGGAGTGAAATTCATCATGCTTACGTTTCCCGGCATGATCCGGTAGATGACCGCCCAACCAGGCGGCGATAGGCGTTTGCTGCGGGGATGATGTCGCCGTGATCAGCAGGTAGCTGCCGACAAAGCCCAGCAGCACACCGACCCAGCGCTGCGGTCCTAATGCCAGCAGGTTCAAGCCGGCGTCTTGCCACGCCATCACCAGCAAAAAGAGCGCAAACCCGGCGGCCTCGCGCAGCGCCAAAATCATGCTGCCCCGCTCCCGATCCGTGATGACCGGAACGGCGCGCAATAAATGTTGATCTGCATCCTTACCTTCAGTCGTGCGCGTGCCGAGCCGCACCGCCCGATCATAATAGGTGAGGGCGGTCTGGGACCGGTACAGTTCCGTATGGAGATCGCCCAGGCGCAGCAGCAGTTTTTGGCGGTTGGGATTGACCTCTAGCGCGTGTTCGATGAACTGCATCGCCGGTTCATACTGAAAACGCTGGCAGTAGTAATCCGCCACCGTGACGAGCAATTCATCGTCCGCATTCGGCAAACTGGCGATGCGTTCGCGCAGCGCGGCGGCTTCGGCATAATCCCCTTGTCGTTCCGCCATATCAAGCGCGGTCATGTAGATGGTGGGGATTTTGGTATTCGCCAGCACCGCCCGCCCGATCAATTCCCTGGCGTCTTCCCGGTAGTACAACTGCCAGAGATGGCCGGACGCCTTCGCCAGCGCTTCTTCATAATCCACCCGGATCGCCAGCACCTTGACCCACTGCGCAATGGCGGCTTCGGTGTTGTCCGTCTTGAGATAGTCTTCGGCACGCTGCATGAGCAACATAATCCGCTTTTTTTCCGCTTTCGTGACCGGGACTGCAACCGTTGGTGCGGTACTGGCGGGTGGTGGAGTGTTGTTTGGTGTGACGCTGGCTACTGTAACGGGGTTCGATGTTGTTGGTTGGTTGGGGATGGGGATGGGTGGGGGTGTAGGCGGAGTGATAGGCGGTGGTGTTGGGGGAGCTAAGGCTTGTGTTTGTAACTGCTCCTTGATGTGCAGCGCGTGGTGATTGGCCGGATTGATGCGCAGCGCGCGTTCCACGTAATCCAATTGAATTTGTGGATTTTGCACGGTGCGCACGAGCCAAACCCACGCCATATCATTGTGGGGATTGTGCCGGAGTGAGCGGGTTAATAATCCGTGACCCCGCTTGAGGTCGCCGCGCTCACGGATGGCCTGTACCCCTTTGTGGTATAACGTTTGGGCGTCCATAAGTCACCTCGATCATAAGACAACAGATAATTGCACTATAGCACTACTATTTTGGCAGATTCAACCCCTAGAAGTTGGGTGCAAGGTAGGTTAAGTTCTTGCGGACCAGCGTGTCCGTCCAACGGGTTCCGGGCGTCCGGTTTATCTGCCGGGTATCCGCAAATCTGGGCGCGCGATAGCATGGTCACGTTTTTGGGCGGAGCCGCGACAGGGGATGAGCAGTTGATCGCGGCGGGTAAAGCCTCGCTGGAAACGATGAGCCGCTTCCAATCCCGGCGCGGTTTGATCCAACTGAACGTCAATCCCGATACCGGCTATGTCAGCACCGAAAACGCGGGGGCGGTGGACGCGAATCTGTGGTATATCCTCGGCCATTATCTCTATCACCAGTTGAGCGGCGATTTGGATTTTCTCCAACAACATTGGCCGACGATTGAAAAGACGCTGATCTGGCTCGAATTTCAGGATATGAACGAGTGTGGCTTGTTGGAAGTGCCGGAAGCCGGGGATTGGATGGACCTGCTCGCCGTGCGCTATAACGTTTTGTACGATAATGTGCTGTATTACGCGGCGCTGCTGGCGTATCAGGAACTTTTCGATAAGCTGGCGAGCATCCCCCATACGCACATCCCTTGTATCGGTGCGGGGGAGGTCCACGAGCGGATCAATTTGCTGATGTGGATTGATCGCTGCTGGATCGCGCAGCATTTTGCGGAACATCTGGAAAAACTCAAAGCGATCCGGTTGGAATGGTTCATGCTGTATCACAACATCGGCACGATCTCCAGCCGACCTTATTATTTGCCCTGGGTAGCGTTCCGCGAATATGGCGACTGGTGCGACAGTCTCGGTAATCTGCTGGCGATTCTGGTGGGCATTGCCGACGGACACCGCCGCGATCATATTCTGCACTATATGGAGCAGGTTGGCATGGCGGAACCGTACCCGACCAAAGCCATCTATCCGCCCATTTATCCAAACGAACACGAATGGCGCGAATACTACCGCAGCCGCAACTTGAATCTGCCGCACCAATATCATAACGGCGGTATCTGGCCGATGATCGGCGGTTTTCATGTGGCGGCGTTGATTGCGCATGGGTGGCATGAGCAGGCGCAAACGCATCTGGTATCACTGGCGAAAGCCAATGAACTGGAAATTGATAAGGGTTTTGGCTTTAATGAGTGGCTGCATGGTCAGACCGGACACCCGATGGGCTTTGGCTATCAGGCATGGTCGGCGGCAATGTTCCTTTATGCGGAGAATGCAGTTCGCACGCACAGTTTGCCTTTGTTTGATGCGCTCTGCGCGGCTAAACCGGCCTCGGCGGTAGCCAACGAAATCAACGAACCGTTTACCCATGCGGGCGGCGGGCCGGTGTAGGAACGGTATTCAACCTTGACAGCCCCCAGGCGAACTGATAATATCACAATGCTATGACACGGACGGCGTCATCCTGCCCCGCGCAGGCACTGGCGACCGAATTGCATGAGGTATCGAACGTGGGGCCATCTGTGCCAATAGTCGATGGCCTCGCGTTTTGTGAGAAAGACGCGGGCGTAAAAACGCCCGTTGTTGCACCTGATAAAGATCGTACAAGCAGTACAGTAGTCAGCTAGTCAAGCACATTTTTTGGCCTAGGCACGGAGGCAGATATGCCGACAATCAATCAATTGGTCCGTAAAGGACGCCAGCCGAAGCGCAAGAAGAGCAAGGCGCCGGCACTCCAGTATACGTTTAACTCGTATACCCAGCGCCGCACTCGCCAGCCGAAGGGCGCGCCGCAAAAGCGTGGGGTTTGCACGCAGGTCAAGACCATGACCCCCAAGAAACCCAATTCGGCGTTGCGTAAGGTGGCGCGTGTGCGTCTCACCAACCAAATCGAAGTCACGGCTTACATTCCTGGCGAAGGTCACGGATTGCAAGAACACAGTGTGGTATTGGTGCGTGGTGGTCGTGTGAAAGACTTGCCCGGTGTGCGTTACCACATCGTGCGCGGGACCCTGGACGCAGATGGCGTTTCGGATCGTGAGCAAGGCCGTAGCAAGTACGGCGCGAAGAGACCGAAGAAATAATCGAGTTTAGAGCTAACTCCGGGAGAAATAGTCATGCCGAGACGGTTTAGACCCCCTCAGCGCGAAGTCACGCCCGATGTGAAGTTTAACAACACGCACATCGAGATGTTCATCAATCGGATGATGTACGGCGGTAAGAAAAGCACCGCCCGCCGCGTGGTTTATGATGCGTTTGAGTTGATGGAAGAACGCGCCAAGCGCGATCCGGTTGAAATGTTCGAGCAGGCGCTGCGCAATGTGACGCCGATCCTCGAAGTCAAGCCGCGCCGTGTGGGTGGTTCCACCTACCAGGTGCCGGTTGAAGTTGAACCGCGCCGGGCGACGGCGCTTGCCATGCGTTGGATGCTCGCTGCTGCGCGTGGACGCGGTGGCCGCAGCATGGCCGAAAAGCTCGCTGCCGAGTTCATGGACGCCGCCAACAATCAAGGGTCGGCGGTTAAGAAAAAAGAAGATACACACCGTATGGCGGAAGCCAACCGCGCGTTTGCGAGTTTCCGTTGGTAAATCCGCTGAGTTGAGGCTGTCATGTCTAAAAAAGCCACCGAAAACGTTCTGGACCTGTCGAAGGTTCGCAATATTGGCATCATCGCCCATATCGACGCCGGGAAGACGACTGTCACCGAGCGCGTCTTGTACTACGCCGGGTTAATTCACCGGATGGGTGAGGTGCACGACGGTGCAGCTACCACCGACTATATGGAACAAGAACGTGAACGTGGGATCACGATCACGGCGGCGGCGGTGACAGCATTTTGGCGCGATCACCAGATCAATCTGATCGATACGCCCGGCCACGTCGATTTTACGGCGGAAGTCCAGCGCAGTTTGCGCGTGTTGGATGGCGGGGTGGTTGTGTTCGACGGTGTAGCTGGTGTTGAACCGCAGTCGGAAACAGTCTGGCGTCAGGCCAACGAGTATCATGTGCCGCGCATCTGTTATGTCAACAAAATGGATCGCGTCGGGGCGGATTTTGAGCGCTGCGTCAGCATGATCACGGATCGCCTGAACGGGAATCCGGTCATCGTGCAACTGCCGCAGGGCGAAGGCCCCGATTTTGCGGGCATCATTGATCTGTTGAATATGGAACTGGTCACGTATGGCGATGACCTGGGCACAGCGATTGAACGCCAGCCCATTCCCGCCGAGATGACCGGCGACGCCGAAATCGCGCGCGGTGAGATGATCGAAAAGATTGTCGAAAATGACGACGATCTGATGGAAAAGTACCTGAGCGAAGAACCGATTAGCAATGACGAACTGCTGGCTGCACTCCGTAAGGCGACTATCGCCGGAATTGTGCACCCCGTTTTATGCGGCTCGGCCCTTAAGAATAAGGGTGTCCAGATGTTGCTTGATGCAGTTGTCGATTTGCTCCCCTCTCCGCTCGATGTGCCACCCATTCAAGGCATTAATCCCAAGTCCGAAGAATCCGAAGAGCGTCACGCGACGGATGACGAGCCGCTTTCGGCGCTGGTCTTCAAGATCGTGACTGACCCCTTTGTCGGGCGGTTGGCGTTCTTCCGCGTTTATTCGGGCGTGATCGAAGCCGGTTCGACGGTCCTCAATACGACCAAAGATCGCAAAGAGCGGATTGGGCGTGTGGTGCGGATGTTCGCGGATCGCCGCGAAGATGTGACCGAAGTCCACGCGGGCGACATTGCCGCCACGTTGGGCCTCAAGGATACCTTCACGGGTGAAACGTTGTCCGCGCAGCAGAAGCCGATCATTCTGGAAAACATCGAATTCCCCACGCCGGTGATCTCCGTTGCCATCGAGCCGCGTACCAAAGCCGATCAGGACAAGATGGGCGTGGCGCTGGCGAAATTGGCCGAAGAAGACCCCACCTTTGTGGTGAGTGTCAATGAACAGACCGGCCAAACCTTGATCTCCGGTATGGGTGAACTGCACCTCGAAGTGCTGGTTGACCGCCTCAAGCGCGAATTCAAGGTCGATGCGCGCGTCGGTAAGCCGCGTGTCTCCTACCGCGAAACCATTACTCGCGCGGTACGGGGCGAAGGGCGCTTTGTCCGGCAGACGGGCGGTAGCGGCCAGTATGGGCACGTCGTCATTGCTGTGGAACCCTTGCCCGCCGATGCCGAAGGCGATGATGTTGTCATTGAAAATAAGACCGTTGGCGGCAGCATCCCGAAAGAATACATTCGTCCTGCCCAGCAGGGTATTCTGGAAGCGGCGCAGAGTGGCGTGATTGCCGGGTATCCGGTGGTGCGCCTCAAAGTCTCGATTGTGGATGGCTCGTTCCATGAGGTCGATTCATCTGAAATGGCGTTTAAGATCGCCGGATCGATGGCGCTCAAAGATGCCGTGCAAAAGGGTAAGGCGATTTTGCTTGAGCCGTATATGAAGGTCGAAGTTGTTGTGCCGGAAGAATACGCCGGTGATGTGATGGCCGATCTCTCAGCGCGGCGCGCCAGCATTGGCGGTATGGAAACGCGCAGTGATGGCGTGGCTTCCATCCGGGCCGACTCCCCCCTGGGTGAAATGTTCGGTTATGCGACAAACTTGCGCAATACATCGCAGGGGCGCGGCAGTTTCACCATGGAATTTGAGAAGTACAATCCTGTACCTGAAAACATCGCCAAAGAGATTATTCAAGGCGGATTCTAGTTTGTAGGCATTGAAACAAGAAAGGTAGAGCAGGGCACTATGGCTAAAGGTAAATTTGAACGCACGAAACCTCATGTGAACGTGGGGACCATTGGTCACATTGATCACGGTAAGACCACGCTGACCGCAGCGATCACC
>JAFGJA010000557.1 GCA_016929355.1 Anaerolineae bacterium
AAAGATCGCCTCCAACAGCGCCGTTTTGCCGACATTGTTCCCCCCGGCGATCAGGTTCACACGCGCCAGCCCATCCAGCGTTAGATCGCGGAAGCCACGAAAATTTTTGATGTGGAAGGATGTATACATTGATTTGCCTCCTGATAGTAGTGGCTCTCATTGTAACATAGGGCCTATTTCCGTCCTACCAGCAAAAACTGCCGGATCACAAACCGGGCATCGGCGGCGAAGGTGGGCTGCATCCAGGCGGCGACAGGCGCGGGCGCTTGGATGAGCATCGCGCGTAGGCGGGTGATCGTCGCCGCATCATTACCCATGCGCTCGGCCCAGGGCGTCAGATCGTGGTGGGTGTCGAACGCCTCAAAATGCTGAATATCCAACCCCGCGCCCTTAAAAAATCCCTGCCATTCCACTTCATTATACGCCCACCCATGACTCGGATCGCGCAGGCGCTCAAAGGCGTTCACATAACGCGCCGCTTGGGGATCGCCCGGTGAGAGTTGATCCACAACCGCCACGACGCCGCCCGGCGCACAGACGCGCGCACACTCCCGCACAAATTCGGCAACTTGCGGGAAATGATGCGGCGCGATGCGGCAGGTGACAGCCGCGAACGTATCGGCAGGGAAAGGAAGTCGCTCTGCGTCAAACTGCGCATAACGCACGATTCCGGCGGGGTTCTGGTCCGCTAACGCCGCCGCGATGTGGTCGCGCGCCGCGAGCAGCATCGGGTGCGTGAGATCGCCGGCCACGATCCACGCGCCGTGCCGCGCCAACGCCAGCGCCGTATGCCCGCCCCCGGTAGCGATATCCAGCGCACACTGGTTTGGTCGCGTCTGATCGGCGGGCTGCACAAATTCCACTAACCGATCCAGGCTGTAGCCTTTGCTGTGCGTGGCGGACGTGACATAGCTGGCGGCGTGCGCGCCGAATTGTTGTTGAGAGAGAGATTTGGCGTCAGGTGTGGTGTCGGGGGCCATAGGGTGTGTCCTTTCGTGGAAAGGGGCGACAGATGATTATTGCGTCACATTGTGCCGTATAACATGCCAGGGTGCAATCTCGGCGCGATTTTGCCGCCTGCGTTAATAGCGCGATTTGCAAAAAAACGAAAGCCTCATTACAATTCCGTTTACTATCTTTATATCTCTTACATTTTGAGGAGTAATTTCGTGAAAAAACGGCTGGTTATACTGGTTGCGCTGGTTATGGTGCTGCTGATGGTTACGGCCAGCGCCAACGCGATTACGTTTGGTGTGCCGGATGACGGCGCGCATCCTTACGTGGGAACGCTGCTGTTTGTGCAAAATGGCGAGGGCTACTATAGCTGTAGCGGCACATTGCTCGCGCCGACGGTGATGCTCACGGCGGGTCACTGCGTCGAAGAATTCGGCAACGTGAATGATGTAACCTATGTGCGTTTTGAAGAGGATGCGCTGGCAGGCCGGGGCGATTATGGCACTACGCAGGAATGGCTTGACGCCGAGTGGATTCTGGCCGATGAAGTGATCCCACACCCGCAGTACAACGATTTTGCCGAATTCCCGCTCACGTATGATGCCGGTCTGGTGATTCTGTCGGAACCGGTTGTGATGGCGGAATATGGCGTGCTGCCGCCCGAAGGCTTCCTCGAAACGGTGAGCAAGAAGGATACATTTACGGCGGTGGGCTATGGGATGCAGGGGTACATTAACCCGTTCTACAGCGATATTTATGCGCGTTATAAGGGCACGGTGTCCCTGATCGAACTGAGAAGTCACCTGACCGGCGGGCAAAGCGCCAAGTTCACCAATAATCCGGGTAATGGGACTGGCTCCGGCGGCACATGCTTCGGGGATTCCGGCGGCCCGGTCTTTTACGATGACTCGAACATGATCGTGGCGGTTGTGTCATGGGGCAACACGCCCTGCATCGGTGTGGATTTCCAATTCCGCATTGATACGCCCGTTGCGCTGGACTTTATTTACGAAAATTGGCAGTAATGGAGTCAAAAATCCCCCCTCTGCCCGTAGAGGGGGGATCACAAATTTTACCGCAAATTCACTATTCCCGGCCCGGCAGCGCAGGGGCCGAACCAACCACTTTCAGCGTATCACAATCCGGCCCGCCGGAAATGCCAACTCCGACTTCAATCTTCGACCCCGCCACAAATGTCTCCCACTGCGCCTGATCAAAGCTGCACGTTTTAGTATCGCCATCAAGGTCCAGCACCACGCGGTATGATTCGTGCTGCGATCCCGCGCGTTCCTGCCCGAATCTCTTGACACTGGTCCCGGTTGCCAGCGTGTAATCCGGCCAGGTGGGGGGCGGATCATTTTTGGTTGTGCCACTGGCGGTAACTTCGCGCGTTTTGAGCCAGCGATCCACCGTGTAGGTACACCAATCATCTACCTCTGTGGCACTCCGGTAATCTTGAACCATGCGACATTCGCGTTTAAAGCTGCCATCGCCTTGATCGACATCCTTACATTCTTCGTGTGGCGGACCATCTTCAATTTGTTTGGTTCCGCGCTGTTTTTCTCGACAGTCTTCATTATAGGCATCGCCCGGCACGCTTTCATCCCAATCTTCGCCGCGTATCTGCTGAAATTCTTCAATGTCGATGGTGCGTTCCCAGGTTAGCGCGGAGATCGTGCCAGATTTTTCGCTGCGATAGGTGACGGCAAAGATAATCGCGCCGATGATCACGATAACTGCCGCGATGACGCCGCCGATCACAAGCTGCTGTTTGCGTAATCCCAAAAAGACGGGGTGATCATCCGCTTTGGTTACGCCGATGCGCGCCATTTCCGCGTTAAAGTTGTCCTGCACCACATCACGCCGCGTGTCGGAATCCGCGATCCCCGTCCCCAGATCGCGCGCGCCAAAAGTAGGAGCGGCTTCCCCGGTTGCCAAATCTGCGCCGCATTCGGTGCAATAGGTGCTGGCGGCGCTGTTCGGTTGTTGGCACGCCGGGCAAATTTTATCCGCGCCAACATACTGGTGATCCTCCAGCGCAACCATATCTTCTTCGGCGGGGAAATAACGCTGCGTGGGGTCTTGCGCGGCGCCACAATTGGGACAATGCCGGTGCGTGATACCTAACAGTTTCTCCGTGCCGCAAAATTTGCAGTCCCATAACATCTGGTAAGTACCGGCCTCTTTGCGCCCGGTGGATTCTGGTGTCTCTGCCATAACCTGCCTCTCTTGCTGACATACTCACTGATCATGCGCTAGCTTACACCAAGCGCGGGTTCAGGGCAACAGTCCCGCGTTGCATGATCCCCAACTTGCGATTATGATCAGAATATCAACAAGCGCAGAAGGAATATACTTATGGCAAAATCAAAAAATGATCCCCAGTTTATGCTTGGTATCGATCTCGGTGGGACAAAAATTTTAGCGGCAGTGGTGGATGAACAGGGCCGGATTCTCGGCACGGCCAAGCGCAAAACGCACGCTGAACACGGCGCGGACGAAGTGATCAACCGCATTGCCAACGCCGCCGAAAAAGCGGTCCAAAAGGCGCATCTCGATCTCTCGATGATCGAGGCGGTGGGCATTGGCGCGCCGGGCGTAGCGGATCACAACACGGGCGTGCTGGAATTCGCGCCCAATCTACCGGATTGGTTCAATGTTCCGGTGGGGCCACGCCTGCAAAAAATGCTCGGTGTGCCCGTTTTCCTCGAAAATGACGTAAACGTCGGCACGTTTGGCGAAGCGGAAGCGGGCGCGGGACGCGGTTATAAATCGGTGGTGGGCGTCTTCCCCGGTACGGGCATCGGCGGCGGGATTGTGCTGGATGGCAAATTATGGCGCGGCGCGCGTAATGCGGCGGCGGAGATCGGGCACATGACCATGATGATCGATGGGCCGCTGTGCGGGTGCGGGCGGCGCGGCTGCATCGAGGCGCTGGCCTCGCGCACGGCGATTGAGCGCGACATCTGGGGTGAGATTCGCGGCGGGCGAGCGAGCATCATCACCGATCTGGTCGATCCTGACGATCCGACGATTCGCAGTGGTGTGCTGGCGGAAGCCTTAGCCGCCGGGGATGCGGTGGTGACAACAGTCATGGAACGCGCGGGGTATCACCTGGGCGTATTTACGGGCAGCGTCGTTAACGCGATTGATCCCGGCTGCGTGATTTACGGCGGCGGGCTGATCGAGGCGTGCGGCGATTTCCTGATGCCGCTCATCCGCGAACATGCGTACCGCCACTTGCTGCGCCCGGTTGCGCCGGAACACCTGCCGATCCTGGTCGCAGAGTTGGGCGATAACGCGGCGGTGATTGGCAGCGCACTGTTGGCGCGGGCGGCGATTCAGGAGCGGGTGGACGGATAAAGGCGTTATTCACCGCAGAGACGCAGAGGACGCAGAGAGATAAGGTAAGAGCGAGAGAATACCAAACTTGCTCGGATTCGAATGATTCAGGGGGTGGACGCAAACCAATCTTTCCGAAGCCGTGATCGGAGATATGTAGCACCGTGTCACTATCAGCCTATCCACACGCACCGTGACGTATCCCCTCCGGCGTGGTCCAGCATGGCGATCCCCACTCTTGACAGCGCGCTCTAAAATCACGATACTCCTCAAGTCGAATAAACACGATCAACATCGAGGAAAACCATGCACTATCACATCTGGACTCTGGGCTGCCAAATGAACGTGGCCGATACCCAACGCCTCGCCTCCGAACTCGAACACCTCGGCCATCACGCCGCCGCCGATCCTGATGACGCAGATATTCTGGTGATCAATACCTGTGTCGTGCGCCAATCCGCCGAAGACAAAGCCTATGGCCGGTTGGGCGAACTGGCAAAAGTCAAGCAGGCCGCGCCGGAAAAAATCGTCGGGCTGATGGGCTGTCTGGTCGGTGTGCGCGATCCGCTCCGGCTGCGCGAAAAACTACCGCAGGTCGATGTCTTCCTGCCACCGAGCGATCCGAGTCCGATGATCGATTTCCTGCGGGATCGCATGGCCGAATCCGAGATTCGCGCGCTGGAAAATGCCGAACGTGCCGCGCGGGATGAATTGCAGGATGATATGATCCCGGTCCCAATGTCCGATCCCGGCACGATCATTTTGCCCGATCACGAGCGCGGTTCGCTGGTCAGCGCGCATGTGCCGATTGTGTATGGCTGTTCGCACGCCTGTACGTACTGCATCATCCCCTACCAGCGCGGCATCGAAAAATCGCGGCCCGTCGGCGAGATCGTCGCACATGTGCGAAGTCTGGCGCGTCAAGGTGTGAAAGAGATCACGCTGCTGGGGCAGATCGTGGATCGCTACGGCAAAGATGTGCCGGATGGCCCGAATCTCGCGCAACTGCTGCGCATTGTGCATGAGATCGCCGAAGAAGAAGATATTTACCGCATCCGTTTTCTGACCAGTCACCCCAATTGGATGACCGATGAACTGCTCGATACCGTCGCCGAACTGCCGCGCGTCATGCCGCAGATCGAAGTCCCGGTCCAGGCGGGCAACGATGAAGTCCTCGAAAATATGCGGCGCGGCTATACGGTGGCCGATTACCGCCGCCTGATTGAACGGATTCGCGCGCGTGTGCCGGGCGTGGCGATCCACTGCGATATTATCGTCGGCTTCCCCGGCGAAACCGCCGCACAATTTCAGGATACGTATGATTTGTTGGCGGAATTGAAACTCGACAAAGTGCATTTGGC
>JAFGJA010000558.1 GCA_016929355.1 Anaerolineae bacterium
ATGTTGGGCCAACTGCCGCACATGACCGGCGTGCCAACACATGGCAGCGCCCCGTTATCCCAACTATGGCATTGGTTGGAAAATCTCGATCAATTGGATGGGCAAACGACGATCATCGGCGTGGCGGCGTTTCTCATCATTTACCGGCTGCACCTGACCCGGCTGCGCAATCTGGCGACCTTGATCGCTATGTTGCTGACCGGGATCGCGGTGGCGCTGGTGGGATGGGATCGGGTGGAATTGGTGCGCGATCTGGCTCCGATACCGGGCAAAATGCCGGGTTTGATGCTGCCCAACCCGACTTACGCGCCCGATCTGCTGGTGGCGGCGCTGGCGCTGGCCGTGCTGGGATCGGTGCAAAGCGCGGCGATCACCAATACGTTTGTGGAGAGCAAATCGCGTAAGGCGCGCCAACTCCAACCGCCGGATGTGAACCGCGATTTTGTGGCGCAGGGCCTCGCTAATATCGTCGGGGGCTTTTTTCAGAATATGGCGTCGGGCGGATCGTTTTCGCGCACGGCGGTGAATGTCAATGCGGGGGCGCGGACGCGGCTGGCGAATATCTTCGCGGGGGTTTTTGTGGCGCTGTTCATGATCGCGTTAGCGCCGTTGATCGAGCATGTCGCGTTGGCGGCGCTGGCCGGACACCTGATCGTCGCGGCAATGAGTGTGATTCGCCCGCGTATGATCGGGATGGTCTGGCAGGTGAACGTTTCGGCGCGCATATCAATGGGCGTGACGTTTGCCTCGACGCTGATTCTCCCGTTGGAATACAGCATTTATATCGGGGTCGGCTTGTCGTTGGCGATCTATGCGTATACGTCGGCCAGCAATATTCACGTTTCGTGTTTGATCCCGTTAGGCGACCAACACTACCGGGAAACCGCTATTCCCGCCGAACTACCGAGCCGGGAGCCGGTGGTGTTATCGGTGTCCGGCAATCTCTATTTTGCGGCGGTTAAGCGGCTCGAAGAACTGATGCCATCCCCGCAATCTGCCGAGCGCCCGGTGGTGATCTTGCGCCTGCGCGATAACCAATATTTGGGGAGTACGGGCATCCGGTTTCTGGAACACTATAACCAGCAGTTGCGCGAACGCGGCGGCAAACTGATTTTGACCGGCGTTGGACCGAAGATTGAGCATGAACTTGAACGCACCAATCACCTGGACTATTTTGGTGAGCATAGTGTGTTCAAGGCGGGGGATCAGGTTTTTGATGCAACCGAACACGCGCTGGCTTACGCGCGGACCTGGTTAGCGGAGACTGATGCGGGCTGATCGCGTTATATCCGGTGTCCGTTGACGGTGTTTCTGTTGGCAGATTACAATGGCAGTGAGTTTTGGTGCGATGGTGTGCCGGGACATCAACTGTACGTTAGGGGATGTAAGTGAGTACTGTAAAACAATGGGCCAGAACGCTGGCGTCGCTGCCTGAGTTTGAGGATGAGGACATCGCGCTCATTGCGCGTTTTGCTTATCCGATTGCGTGGGCGGGCGTTTTTATTACGTCTGTCTTGTTTGTTGTCCACGCCGTTTTTGCACCAGCTAGCCAACTTTTTCGCCTTCAATTTGTGATCCCGATGTTTTTGATTTCGCTGCTGGCGGTGGGGTTAGTGCGCCGGGGCCGGATTGGGCAAACAGCGCGGAAACTTGTTGTTTTTGCCTGGATCGGTCTGGTGATCATAATGATCGAGCAAGGTGGGGCACGCGCGCCGAGTTTTGGCTTTTATGTGTTGATTGCGCTGTCACCGTTTATTGTGGGTCGCCGTTCCGGGACGATCCTGGCGGTGATGACCGTCGCAGTGGGGGTGGTTTTGCTGGTAGTGGGAGAGCAGACGGGCTGGCTGTCCCCGGTTGTAGAAGAAAGCGCCGCGTCATGGTGGCTGCGGTACAGCCTCGGCTTACTTTTTATTGCGATTCCAGCGGATTTGATGGCGTGCAACATCAGACGCACTTTACGCTCCAAGCAGGAAAGCGAGCGGCGGCATCGCAGTCTCTTTCAGGATTCGCCGGTGGCGTTGTGGGAAGAGGATTTTTCCGCGATCAAGCCGGTGATTGGCGATCTCAAGGCGCAAGGTGTGACCGATTTTCAAGCCTATTTTGGGCAGCATCCTGCCGCGCTCGCGCGGTGTGCGGGTTTGATTAATGTGTTGGATGTGAATCAGACGGCGCTGAAACTGTATGGTGCGACGGATAAGGCTGAGTTGTTGGCACACCTGAGTCCGACGAATCATGAAGCGGGGTATAAGGCATTTGGCGATGAATTGGTCGCTTTGGCCGAAGGTAAAACCGCCTTTGTGGGCGATCCCGCTATAATCTATACCGTGCATGGACAACCGCGTTATACCACGCTGCGCCTGTCGATTGTGCCCGGTCATGAGGAGCGATGGGATCGGGTGGTAGTATCGGTTTCCGATCTGACCGAGCAGTTGCAAACGCAGGCTGAACTGCAAACGCTGTACAATTTCCAGAGCTTGATCACGAATCTGGCGATGGATTTTATCAATATGTCGCCGGATGAACTGGATCAGGGCATTAATGAGGTGTTACAGCGCGTCACGCAGTTTATCGGGGCGGATGCCGGGATTGTGTTCCGGTTGTTGGATGATGATCCCAATAATGATAATCTGCTGGCGACGATCACGAACGAATGGATCGACCCGCGTTATACCCCGATGAGTCAGACGTTGGCCCAGGTGCGCGGGGCTGATTTCCCCTGGGTGCAGGATCAACTGCGTCACGCGGAAGTGGTCAATATTCACCGTGTCGCGGATCTGCCACCAGCCGCCCGGTCAATGGGCCGCATGATGGAAAATAACGGCATACGTTCGATGATCCTTGTGCCCCTGCTGATCTACCAGAGTCACATGCGGGGCTTTCTGGGGTATTGCACGCTGGCATCCGAAGTCTACTGGCCGCCGGATGTGATCGCGCTGCTCAAAGTGGTCGCTGAAATTGTGATGAACGCGATGGAGCACCAACGCGCCCAGGCGCACCGCCTGGAATTGGTTGTGGAGCGCGAACGGGTGGATTTGCTGCGGTTGATGATCGGTAATTTGTCGCACGATCTGAAAGCGCCGCTTTCGGTGATCAAGGCGAATCTGTATTTGGCGCAAAAATTACCTGATCCTGCGCGGCGACAGGCGAAGCTCGACGCAATTTTAGAACAGACAGAGCGGATCGATACGCTGATTCTGGACCTGATGACGCTGGCCCGGTTGGAAAGTGGTGTGCCCGAATTGAAGCTGGAACCGTTGAATGTGGGCTTGCTGCTCAAAGATATTGCCGCGCAGTTGAAACCCCTTTCCGAAGAAAAACGGCTGCATGTGACGGTGCATACGCCGCCGGATTTGCCGCCGGTGCTGGCGGATCGGAGCGAATTGAGTCGGGTTTTCGTGAATCTGGTGCAGAATGCGATCAATTACACGCCGGAAGACCAATCGATCACGATTCGTGTGGGCCAACAGGATACGCAGATTGTGGCCGATATTCAGGATACGGGGATCGGCATCCCGGAAAAAGACCTGGCGCTGATCTTTGATCGCTTTTATCGCACCGATGAAGCGCGGGCGATGGTCGTGACCGGAACCGGGTTGGGGCTGCCGATTGTGAAGCGTATCGTTGAGATTCACGAGGGCGAAGTCGGCGTGCAGAGTGTGTTGGGGGCGGGGAGTACGTTTTCGGTGCGGCTCCCGATCTGGTCCGGCAAGTTTGTGTGAATCGTACAAACAGAAGTGCTTGACAAGGACTCGTAAACGCCGTATTCTAAGCGGTGTACGGGGACGTTCCGTGCTTATTCACAAAATGAACCGCAAAATATGCAATAAGAATTAAGGCGCAAACATGATGTTCGATTTCGGTAAGTGCAATCAGGTTAAGAAGCCCCACGTCAACTAGACGAGTGGTTTTTTTGCGCTGCACACCGAAACGCGCCAGAAAAACGAAATTTCCGAAGCCACTCGTCAGCGAGTGGTTTTTTGTTGGGGGAATGACCCTAGCCCCCTCTCCCTCAGAGCGAGGGGGAGAACAGGGAAATTGAACGTAGGAACAATCGCATGATGAGCATCAACACATTGAAGAAGGCGAAGAAGCATAACACCAGTTAGCGGCGATGCAGCCGGTAGCGTGCTTCAATGTGTAAGTACCGCGCCCACCCGGAACATCGCCGGGGCGGGCGTTTTTTGTTTGTAGTGCTGAGTACGGAGTTGTTAGTGATTAGTTTTTGGTTGACCAGGGATGGGTTGGACTAAGAACTAATTACTAATGGAGAAAACAATTAAAAGTGGCCCCATGTAGGGGCCGGTCAGCGTGTCGGCCCAGGGCGAACACTACCAACTACCAATCACCAATCAATAAGGAGCAAATCAGCAATGTCGAGCGTAACGTTAACTGCCGAATGTGTGGAATGTGGAGCCGAGATCAGTGTGCCCGCCGATGTGATGCAGGGCGAAATCCTGCCGTGTATGGACTGCGGCGCAGAGTTGGAAGTGATCGCGCTGGAGCCGTTGACGGTGGACCTCGCGCCGGTGGAAATGGAAGACTGGGGCGAGTAGAAATTTTTTACCACAAAGGCACAAAGATCACAAAGAAGATCAAAGTAAGAGCAAGCGGTCAATGTCACAAACCTGTCTCCCCCTCGCCATCGCATGGAGAGGGGCCGGGGGGTGAGGTAAACAATACGGTAATGATGAGAGGGACAACAAACACCATGCGCGTCGGGATACTGTGTAGTCGGGTTCGGGTGGAAGAAAAGCTGTTGTTCGCCGCGTTTGCAGCACTGGGGGTGACTGTCGAACGTTTTGACGAGCGCCAGATAACCGCGCGGGTCGGCAGCTTTTCTCTCCCCGTTGAGGTGATGCTGGAACGCAGCGTCAGCACCAGCGCGGGTTTGGTGGCGGCGCAGTTGCTCGAAGCGGCGGGCGTGCGCGTGATCAACAGTTACGCCACCGCGAGCGTCTGCGCGGATAAAATCCGCACGACCTTGGCGCTGGATGCGGCGCACATCCCGCAGCCGCGCACGGAAATCGCGTTGAGTGATGAGGCCGCGCTCGCCGCGATTGAGCGCATCGGGTATCCCGCCGTGCTGAAACCTGTCGTTGGATCGTGGGGGCGCTTGCTGGCCCGCGTCAATGATCGGGATGCGGCAGAAGCCTTGATCGAACACAAAACCGTGTTGGGCGGCGTGGGCCACCAGATTTTTTATGTGCAGGAATACATCGAGAAACCGGCACGCGACATCCGCGCCTTTGTGGTGGGCGATGAAACGATTTGCGCGATTTACCGTTCGTCGCCGCACTGGATCACCAATACGGCACGCGGCGGGGCGGCGTCTAACTGCCCGGTCACACCGGAGATCGCAGACCTGTGTTCCAGCGCCGCGCGGGCGGTCAGTGCCCCTAACGGGGGCGGCGCGGGTGGCCTCCTGGCGATTGATCTGCTCGAAGACCCGGATCGCGGCTTTGTGGTCTGCGAAGTCAATCACACGATGGAATTTCGCAACAGCATCGATACAACCGGCGTGAACATCCCTGAACGGATGGCGCAGTTTGTGCTTGAGTCGGCGTAACCCCTACCCGCGCGCGGAGCGGGGGAGTCCGGTAGTGATGGGGTGTATTTTGAGGGAAATTATCGATCCTGTTAGCGAACCTGATTTTTGTAGGGGAGCACCGATGTGTGCTCCCGTTTTTCCGGGTGGACACAGTGGTCCGCCCCTACAAATTCGCCGCAAATCGACTTCGCCAACAGGATCAATTATCTGAGAGCATGTACGGCAAACCGTTTGACCCCACCCTAAATCCCTCCCCGCAGGCAGGGA
>JAFGJA010000559.1 GCA_016929355.1 Anaerolineae bacterium
GGATCACTCTGGCCGTCTTGCGCATGAACCAACGAGGCAGTCAGAATGAAGATCAGAACGAACAGGATCAGCGATTTTCGCATCATGTTTTCTTTCGTGAACAGCGTTGTTAATGTTATGCGGCGTATTGTACCGCATGAATATGGTGCGGCGTCAAGCCTGCTTGTCATTTTATGTAGGGGAGTACCAATGTGTGCTCCCAGTCGTGTGCCGGGCGTGCCCCTACCGCAGCCGCCGGTCCTTGCTGCGCCCTTCGGCGCGCGGTTTCTCCCGGCTATCCCCCACCAGACTCGCGTAAAATTCCGTGTCATAGGTGCGCGTTTTGACCACGACTGGCATCGGGACCGCGTGCCCCATGATGATCGCTTGCTGCTTGGTATCGAGCCGTGCCAACACTTCGCGCAGCCCGCCTGCGCCACTGATCCCGGTCAGGACCGCCGCAATATCGCGCTCATTATCGAGCAGCGCCGTGACGCGCGTCCCGATCTGGCTCATGACTTCCTCATCGATCCCGCTCGGACGCTGGTCCACGATCAGCAGCGTGACATTATATTTACGCAGTTCGCGCGCAATCGTGCCGAAAATTGTCTGATTCGCAATCTGCGGATCGAGGAATTTGTGCGCTTCCTCAATCGTGATCAGCATTTGCGGCGGTTCCATTGTCTCATCACCGAGCGCTTTTTCAACGCGATCAATATACATCGCGTGAATCCGCCGCGTGAGGTAGTTCGCCACCAGGATATACGCTTCGAGCGCGCTGCCATAGCGCCCGAATTCCAACACAACACTTTTTCGCTTCTCGATAAATTCCAGAATCGTGCGCGCGGAATCGTCTATTGCATCTTGCGTGAGAAAGCCGAACCGTTCAAAACGCTGCACACGCCGCTTGAGCGCCATCACCGAAGCGGGACTCGCGGCGAGTTCTTCGCGCAGATACTCCAATTCCTCTAGCCCGGCGTTAATCAAGCGGGCGATCCACTGCTCTTTCCACAACTTGCGCAGTTCGTAAGCCGCATCAATCATCGCGTCGGAGAGGTCCATCGTGGTTTTGAGCATGGCGAGGTCTTCCGGCTCGATCTTGTCGTAGCCAATTGTGACCACATGATCGTAACTCGCGCCGCGCCGCCGCGTGGCTTCAGGATCGAGTGTGAAAATGGCGATCCGCCCCCCGAATAACTGCTTCAACCCCTTCGCCTGTGCGCCGCGCTCATCCTTGACCGCCCACCCATAATCATTGTGCATGTCGAAAATCAGGTTGACTGCCGCGTCATTTTTGATGATGCCCGCCAGCAGGATGCGCGTCAGGAAACTTTTCCCCGTGCCGCTCTTGCCAAATACGCCCACCGAACGCTCGACCAACCGCCGCAGATCGAGATTAATCTGCGTTTCCTCCAACTCAAGCGGCGATCCAACGTGGAAGTGATTGGCATCTTCTTCGCCAAAGACGGTATTCACATCCTCGGCAGTGGCGATCTCTACCGGCATGAAATGACTCGGAATGGTGCGGACGGGTTTCGGTTCGCCCTCGTCCCGATCAATGCTCAACATCGGCGCGACGTGAATCGTGCCAAAGGCGGCTGTCCCGCTATAAATCTCGCGCAAAAACGGATCGCTCAAATCGGGCGGATCGCTGCGGATGGCGGGATTGGTCGCGTCCAGCATAATATCGGTGATCATGCAGAAAAAGTCCTTGCGACTCCCACGCACGACCACGTAACGGCCCACCGCTAAATCCTCGATCATGGTTTCACGATCCAGTTTGACATCAAGCCCTTTTGCCAGCGAGCCACCCACGACTACGCCTAAGCGGTGTCCGGCGACTAAGGGCGTGGACTCACGCGGGAACCAATCATTTAAATTGTCGGAGTCAGAAAGTAGGGGATCACGGCTGCCCATGTGCCATCCTTATGATTTTGTGATATGAACGCACGTTCTATTATACCAGGTTTTCCACGCACCCTACAATTACATTATAATGGTTCCCATTATGTGCTGAAAAATGGGAATTGACACAGTATGATCACTGGTAAACGTTTCAACCTCTCGCCCGCAACGATCATCGCCGGGTTGGTGATCGGCGGGGTGTTTATCGGCCTGACGGTGGCGATGGCGGAAGTATGGCCGATTGGCCCCGACTATTATTATACCTTTCGTCCCGTCACCGAACGATTGATACACGGCGAAATCGAGTTATACGGCCCCGGTAGCTATGGTTTTTTCTATGCCCCCTGGACAATCTTGCTGCTGCTGCCAACAACCTGGGTTTCACTGCCCTGGGGACAAGCGCTATTTCTGGTCACGTCGCTGACCATTCTGGTGTTTGTTCCGTACCTTGTCAAACTGGCTCGCCCGTTTCGCGCTTATTCATGGATTTTTGCGTTGTTCACGCTGCACACATTTGATCTGCTCATTCGCGTGCAGCTTGATGCCTTGCCGCTGTTAGGTGTGGCGTTGGGCTGGTGGGCTATCCAAAAACGCCGCCCCTGGGTGGTCGGTCTGGCGTTCTGGTTCATGGCGATTAAACCGTTGAATGTTGCGCTGGCGGGATTCGTAGTATTAATTGCTATGCGGACGTGGACTCGCCGCGAACAGATCAAAGCTTTGACCATTCCGGTACTCTCGCTGCTACTGTCATTTCCCTTGATCGGTTGGGATTGGCCCCAGCGTTATAGTGACAGTTATCAGGTCTTCTCACCACCTAAAGAATACCTGACATTGACGCTGTGGCGGGTGGCGCGCAATATCGATTTTCCCTTCTGGCCGCTTTATCTCCTGGCGGGGCTGTTGATCGGGGCCGCGCTGTGGGCCGTGTGGCGCAAAGGGATGACGCCCCTGACGTACAGCATCGTACTTACGACCAATCTCACGCTGGCGCAGTATGCTACTGGCAATCATTATGTGATTATGATCCCCGCCGTGTTATTCATTAGCCAGCGAAATTGGCGTTTGGGTTTGCTGGCCTATGGTTTGACATGGACGCCGCTGCTCCGGGCGCAGTGGGGTACGGGCATCGCCCCGATTGATATTCTGTATCCGATCACGCTGATGCTGTCAGGATGGTATTTGTTGTGGCAGGCGGAAAAGAAAGAACGGTTGCGCCGCGCCGCACGTCAAGCCGAGAACGAAGGGGCTGTGTGAGGGTGCAGTTGGGGGATGGCGGATCGCGTGGTCCACGCTTTACGCCGCAATCCGAATCCGCTACAATTTGATCGGTGCAATTGAGTTAAAGGACGAGATGTAAACGTAATGGCAATTCGCGAAATTATCACGCCTAAGAACCCGATTCTGCGCAAAACAGCGCGCAAAGTCACTAAGTTTGACGATCCTAAACTGCACAGGTTGCTCGATGATATGACCGAAACGATGCTCGATGCGCCCGGTGTAGGGCTGGCTGCGCCACAGGTGGCCGTTAGCCGCCGGATTATTGTGGTCCGGTTGCCGGATGATGAAGACGCCAAAAAAGAGTATGGCAAAGAGGCCGGGGTGCTGTACGAGGTCGTGAATCCCGAAATTATTCGCCTGTCTGATGAGATGGTCGAGGGCGTGGAAGCCTGTCTCTCGATCCCCGGTTATTATGGCACTGTGGACCGGCACACCGCCGTGATGGTGCGCGGCTATGACCGGCAGGGGCAGGAGCTGCGCATCGACGCCAAGGATTGGCTGGCGCGCGTGTTCCAGCACGAGATCGATCACCTGGATGGGATTCTGTTCACGGATCGCGCGACGGAACTCTGGCGCGGGCCGTCCGACAGTGGCAACGAACTGCCCGATCCCCTGGCGGAAGACGTGCATCAGCGTGATGAAGATTAGATGCTGCGGGTCAGCGTCTTTGTATAAGCGATAATCCCGGTTAAACGCCGGGATTATTCTGCTGGCGCAAACACGTCGGGATGCGCCTCGGTCCACTCGACCAATGCTTCCGCTAAAACCTCATTCCCGCGCGCGTTGAGGTGCATGTCGGTGGTGTAATACAACTGTTCACCCGCGTCTACATAAGGCGCGAAGACCGGCATCAGATCGAGGCAGGTCAAATGCTCCGTTTCGCAGAAATCCAGCATCATTTCATAGGGCTGATCCAGCAAGGCGAGTTTATCCGCGCCGAGTAACGGTTCGCTCATCTCCCGATAGACCTGTTCTTTGGTCGGCATCAGCACGATCAACAGCGTGCCGCCGTAACTTTTGACTTTTTCGCGCGCGGTCAGCATGGCCGCTTGGCTGCGTTCCCAACCATATTGATTCGTTGGTTGGCTCTGGTCGAAGGCGTCCCACAGATACGACTGTCCAAACGCCAGTTTTACGTTGCCTTGTTCGGCATATTCGGGATCGTGGAATTGCAGCGAGGCGTCAAATTCGCTTTCATTGCCCAGGTATAATTCCAGCAGCACGTAAAACGCGGAATGTTTTTCTAACCAACTGCGCTTTGGGATCGGCGGCGCAGGGTTCAGCGACTCAACCTCGGTTTCGCTGCGCAATTTTGCTAACCCGTAATCCTCGTTGGCATCGTTGCCGAACCACTCCCAGATCACAAGCGGCGGTTGGAGCGGCATTCCGAAACCTTCTAATACGCGCAGATGGCTCACCGATCCGGTACTGGTGATACCTAGATTGATGATATTGCGATCCGTCAGCGCGCCGAACTGCTGCACCCAACACTCGTCTTCATTCGTGAAGCAGAACGTGAACGAATCACCCACCGCCACGCCATCCACATAGCGATCCACTAACTCCTGCCGTGTGCGGAACGCAGGCCGCGATCCCCACAGTGTTTCCGTGTTGACCGTGAAGCGCACTTCCGCGCTGCCGAATTGCTCGTGATTTTGCACAGCGCGCGAGATCGTCAGGTATTCGTTATCGGAAATCCAGATCGGATCGGGCAGTAATTTGCTAGTGGTGAACGGGGTTTTGTGGACATGGTTCAACACCAACTGCATACGTGGCGGCAGCGAGAAAAAGAACAGCCGCAGCAGGATTTCGGCCAGCAGCCACGCGAACAGCACGCCGAACAGGATGCCAGCGAAGCGGCCCGCCCAGAGTTGAGCGGGATGGGGTTTTTGATCAAGCGGTGGTATTTCAGTCACGTTCGGGATCGTCTTTCAGATGATAGTTGGCGATAATCTCTTCTTGGGCCGTGCGAAAGAGATCGCGGCGGTTAGGCGTTGCGTCAAGTGTGTAGATGGTAAATTCGATCAGCCGCACGCGCAAGGGGATTGGTTTAATGTCACGAAAAGGGCGCAAGGCTTCGCGGATGGGTGCGGCGGGTTGATCGCCCCAATACCCCAGTGTCACATGCGGCACATAGGGCCAGGGTGAGGGGGGGCGGGCGCGTAACGGTAGTGCTTTGCGCAGTTTGACCCGCAGCCAGCGCAGTGCCTCATCATTGCCGCCCACTTCCGCAAACAGGATATTTGAGAAGGCATTCAAGGGGCCGATCTGGACCGTAAACGCGGGACAGTCGGCCAACGCAACTCGCACTCGTTCGGCTAACTGCGGCAGCGCGTCCCGTTGCCACAGATTCGGCAACCTGAGCCACCACGCACGCCGCAGCATCCCAACATGATGCAGTGAAATATGGAACTGCTCCGGCGGGATCGGATCGTACTGGAACCAGGGTTGCAGCGCGCTTTGCCACTCACCCAATTGATCGAGTACGGCGGGATCATCGATCTGGATGATGAACCCGACATAGGGATGCAAAAGCCAGCGCCGCCACCCGCGTCGTTCGGCTGCCAGTAAATCGTGCGTGTATGTCAGGCGAGTGAACTGGTTCCAGATGGTAGCGTAGCGCTGTGCATAGCGTGACATGAGATTACACAAACACCCCCGCGCCCTGCGCCGGATCAACGACAAACACTTCCCCGGCACAGTCGCCGCATTGATTGTAGCGTTCCGTCGTCTTAGCAATAAAATCGTCCACCGTATCCGCAGCGACCAGCGCGACGACTGCGCCCGCTTCGCCGCCGCCGCTATAGCGTGCGCCATAACAACCGGGATGCACGGTGGCCGATTCCCACATCGCATCGAGGGCGGGTGAACTGCTGCCGTAATCGTTGCGCGCGCTGTGATACGATTGGTTCATGATTGCGCCAAACGTCTCGTAATCATCCCGATCAATCGCGTCAAAACCTTGCTCGACCCGCGCGATCTCGGTGATGACATGGCGCGCGCGGCGGAATTGATCCGCAGTCAGCACCGATTCAAATTCGATCAAGCGCTCCAATGACACGTCGCGTAACGTTTTCACATCCTGATCAACAAGGCTGATCGTATGGGCGACGGCGTGAGCATCCTGCGCACGCCCCTTGTACCCCGATCCGATCAGTTCGCGGCGCGTGTTGGTGTCACACACCACGATTTTAACGGAATCGGGCAGCATCGTATGGCGGTGTTCTAAGGAGCGGCAGTCCAGCCACAGCACATGATCTTGCCGCGCGTGCAGACAGGTATATTGATCCTGAATGCCACTGCCAATACCCATATATTCGCGTTCGACTTCGTTGCCGATCAGGGCGAGTTCCTTGCGATCCAGTTTCCAGCTTTCGAGCGCCTGCCATGCCACCGCAAACGCTTCTTCAACGGCGGCGGACGAACTCAGCCCGGCGCGCATGGTCACATTACCCAGGAACGCGGCGTTGATGCCGTTCACTTTCAGATGGCGGCGGCGCAGCGCCCACGCGATTCCTGCCGGATACTGCGCCCAACGCGGCAGGTTATCCCCCACCACGTCTTGGCGGTTGTCCAGATTGTTCAGGTTGAGTGTCACCGAGGCGTTCATATCCGCCGCGTGCAGGTTGACCAGTTCCGCCGTGCCATAGTTGGCCGCCAGCCAGATTTCCCGGTTGATGGCAATGTTGATGACCGGCCCGCCATGATTATCCACATGGCCGCCTAACAGGTTTACCCGCCCTGGCGCGCGTACAAAGACATCGGGGGATTGGTCGGGAAAAGCGGCTTGGAAAGCATCGAGTAGAGGTCGCGGCAGTTGGTGTGCTGCCGCCATTGCTTTAAGTTTCGGATGTGCGTCAGTCATCGAAGTCAACAAGAATCCCATGATTATGTAAAGCGGAGGCCAGATCGTTTTCCTGGCCCGCACGGACGATAACGGCAGCAGGGCCGAGTCGTGCGCCGAGATAACGGCGTAATTCGGGGGTATCCAGAATCGTTTGCAGGGCTTCCGGCGTATCCGTGCGCAGAATCACGGCGCGTGTCAGCCAGGCTTCCGCCCCGCCCACGCTGCCCCACCGTTCGATAATCTGCTGGATGGACTGCGGCACACCATCCCCGGAAACGCGGCGCAAAAAAGCCCGGATCGCGTCGGCCCCGATCTCTTGTTCGGCGGCTTGCTGCAATCCGGCAGTCGTTACGCGGTAGACATACGGATCACCGGCGGCGCCCCATTCAGTAATGCGCGCGAGTTGAAACCGTTCGTACCGGCTCAAGGTGCGCGGCGCGCGAATTGTACCATCATTTTCGATGGTGACGTTAGGGCGATCTTCTTGCAGGTCCGGCCATTCGGTTTCTCCGGCCAGCGCCCGCCCGTAGATCGTCAGGCGGCAGACGGTATTTTCGCCGGTATGTCCCAGGTCAACCAGCCCTAACCAGTGCATCGGCCCGGCCAGGATGAAACGCAGCACCGCGCCATCGACAATTTCCCAGCTTGCGAAGCCGCGCACATACTCACCGGAAGTGGCATCGCGGATATACCAGCTATCATAATCGCCGCCGGGACGCTGAAAATCTGGTTCTTCGGTGTAAACCTGTTCGATCAGATCGTTGACCGGCCACCACTGCTGGGCCGGGACCAATTCGAGGAAGGTCAGCACGGTTTGCCGCGCCAACAGGGGATCGTTACGCCAGCCGGTATCTTCCATGCGCAGACCGGGCGTATGCCACAGGTCGTTGAACAGCGTGCTATCGCGCCATGTTTCTGCCAGCGCGCGCGCCTGCCGGGGGCGGGTCAGTTCGAGCCACTGCCGCGCCGGATTCGGGACCAGCTTAAACTGGCCGTTATCGTCGGTGGCCGCGCCTAAACCACTTACCAGATCGATCAACAGCGCAATGGCGGCGGGAGGGCGCGGAGTCAACCAGTGTTCCGCCAGCCCGGTTTGCACGGCCTCGAATAACTGACTCCGTTCCGACGAGAGGTTGTGCAGGCGCAGATAGGCGAGCAGCGTGGTGAGATCATCGACCAAGGTGGTATTGGCAAGCTGCATGTCGTCCGGCTCGAATGCATCATCAATGACCGGGGCGTTGTCGGAAACCGGTTCTTCGCTGAGATCAAAGCCGGTTTCGTGAACGGGCAAAATCGCCGCGAGATCGGAGGGCACATACACAAACGCCTGTACGCCCGTTTTGCCCTGATCGTAAGCCAGCGCGATCAGGCCGCGATAGTAGAGCGTTTCGGCGCTGCTGACCGGGTTCAGATGCGGCTTTTCCCGATCCCGCCGCCCCGGTCCCATCTGGCGAATCTCGCCAAAGACGCGGCTGAACTGCGCCTCGGACATTTTGTGATCGGCGGTGGTCAGCAGCGTTTGCAGCGCGCCCCGCTCACGATCACTGAGGCGGCTCCATTCGTGCGCGGCCCGATCCGGTTCCAGCATCGCCTGGGCCAGCGCTTCGGCTTTTTCGCGTTTATCGTTCATGCTCAGATCAACATCCCAACGCCGCGCAATAATCGCCAGCATTCCCGGATCATGATCGAGCAGGGTTGGTAACACAGTGCGCATAGGTCTTGTTCCACCCACTTAGATTTTTGTAAGGATACAAGATGGCCCTTGATTAGCGCAAATTTTTGCTCATGGCGGCATAACACAAAAAGGGCGGGAGTTTATACCCACCTTAATCGTATGATTTTGTAGTTGGTGATCGAGTTCTCTGTTTTAGTTGGTCAACGGCAGGGTGAACAATACCAGCGCACGCTGCCATTCGGTTTGGCCTGTGGCTGAGGGTATCTCTGCCAACATGTTGATCAGATCGGGCAGCGTTTCGGTGATGGTATGTGACGCTACGTTAGCGTGCCGGTCAATCATATCCCCTAATTTATCGGGATACATCAAAAAGCCCAACACCCAATTCACCAATGTGTGGCCGCTCATGATGCTGTCGGTCAGGCCATGTTGCGCCTTGAGTTCCTCAAGATGTTCCGCATAAACGGCGCGGGCATCCCCGGCGGTATCATGCAGCACTTGACTATCAAGCTGGGTGATCAACGATTGGTAAAACGCATCGGCATACATGGCTTGCGGCGCTAGCGCTTTCAGGCGTTGTACATCTGCCTCCGAAATGTTAAGGTAATGAGCTACATTGAGAGTCATCTGATTCACATCTTCCTGTCTAGAAACGGCTTGCATAATTAATAGTATAGCCGCAAAGCATAAATTTGAAATTTGTATTTTGTAATGGCTGTGTGGCAGCTGTGTAGCGCGTTGTTGGAGGCAAGTGTAGCGGTTATGGGTAAACGGTATGTGGTTTTTGGCGCGATTGTGTTAGCGGCTGTTGTTGGCCTGGTGGGTTTAGCGAGGTGGACCAGCAACGAAGACGATACACAGCTCGACTCAACCCCTGCACCTATGGTCCGCGAGGGATTGCGGGAAGTTTTTGTGGCTCCTACCGGGGATGATACGCAGGAGGGCACAATCGATCACCCATTAGCGACTATCGGACGCGCGGCTAATGCGGTTGCCACGCGGGGCACGATTTATTTGCGCGGGGGTGTCTATGATCAGGCGGTTGATAACATCCTGCCGGATCACGTCACGCTGCAAGCATATAACGGCGAAGCAGTCATCCTGCGGCCCACTGCCGGGAATTTTGTGGTGTTGATCGCGGGTGATACCAAATCCCATATTGTGATCGAAGATTTAGTGTTGGATGGGAGCAACATCGGGTTGGATACGGTCAAGGTGACAGCCGGGGCGCATGACATCACTTTTGTGGATTGTGAGATCATGAATGCGAAAAGTCCCGATGCCAATTTTAATCACGGCGTCTTGATCAGCTCGCGTGCGTATAACGTCACACTGACGCGGTGCAGCGTGCATGATAATGGGCGTGATCAGTTCTCGCATGGCATTTACTGCGCGGGTGTCGCTGGCATTGTGATTGCAGAGAGCCACATCTACCATAATGCCGGTCATGGGATTCACTGTGCGGGTAATAATGACCGCGCGGCGTATACGATCCGGCGCAATTTTATTTATAGTAATGGCGATTATGGCATTGGAGCGTATTACGGCACAGCTACGATTGTGAACAATGTGGTGCGTAGGCATCAAGTTGCCAATATTCGGGTGGGGTATGCGTTGATGGGGACGGCGCTCTGGCATAACACCTTGCTGCAAGACAATATGACGGTTAATGGCGTGCGGGTGGTAACGATCACCAGGGCAAACGCCGTCATTGATATAGCCAATAATGTCATTGTGGACAGCACCGGGCCGGGTATTCAATTGCGCGGCAGCAATCATGCCTTTGGTGTTTTGGTGCAAGTGCGCACGAATCTGATGACCAATAACCGCATGGGGAATTTGGTGGCGGATACCGGGAGCAATACGTTATTCATCGAAGTGGGCACACTCA
>JAFGJA010000560.1 GCA_016929355.1 Anaerolineae bacterium
AGGCGGCGCACCGCGATCCCAGCGTGATAGATATGACCGAGCGCCATTCCTTCGATCACGATAGCCGCGCCCAGCCGCGCGCGGAGTGTTTCCCACGCGGCACGGATTCCATTCAGATTGCCGAGACCTTCTTCGCAGGTATTGGCGACAAACCATATATCAGCCGCCGGTTGGATGTGATGCTGGTTTAACAATTCCAGCAGCGCCAATAATGCCGCAACTCCCAGGCTGTTATCACCCAGCCCTGGCCCATAGATGCGATCCTGTGCGCGACGGATGGTGAGATCGGTTTCGGCGGGGAAGACCGTATCGGTATGTGCTGACACCATCAACGCCGGGCGGGTCGGATCAGTCCCCGGCCAGCGGCCCAAAACGTTATGAACATTATCGATCTGGATTTCGAGTAAACCTAGCCGTTGGAATTGCGCTTTAACATACGCGGCGCGCTGCGTTTCAGCGAAGGTGGGGGCGGGGATTTGCTGAATGGTGATCGCTTGGTCGATAATTGTAGCGGCATCAATGTGCTGGTAGAGCGTTTGCAGGGTTGGTGATTGCGCTAAAGCTTGAATTAGTTTAGTTGGGTCAAACATACGGTTTCCTTGATCATATGATTCGACTTGAGAATAGCTGAGGGCTGACTGCACATTCCGTTAAAAACATGCGAAATACTTTAAAAAATAGTGGGTTTCAGCTATGATTGATCGTAAGATGATTATGCCTCAAGTCGCTTCATCTACGCTAACTGGCGCGCAAACTAGCACGAACACGGTATTTTCAACAGGTATCCAATAATTACCCCACCATGATGTGGGATAACTGTGGGTTATTCGGTTGTGCCGAGTGTGACAGGGCTAGCGTCGGGCATGATCGTTGGTTAAAAATCCCATAATTGCTTGTGATGAACCGGACACTATAATCACAGCGGTATTGGTTTTACGCGGTCTAACCTTTAGTCAAGGGGATAGCATGGGGACAACGAAAGTCCTGTTAATTGAAAGCGCACGTAATAACGGGAGAACGTTTTCCTCATCGTTGCAACGCAAATATGAGGTGGCAATCGCTCATTCCGGCAAACAGGCGTTGGCAATTGCGCGGGATATGTCCCCGCAGATCATTATTCTGGATGCCGATTCCTTGCGCACCCCTGGAGATCGGATCAGTATCCGGTTGCGGGATCAACTGGGTGAACTACCAATCATTCACATCAAGTCCGAAGGTGCGGAACGCGGTCAGAGTGTGGCTGATGTGATGTTGTATCTTCCTTTTACCATTCGCAAACTGAGCAACCGCATTGAGCAATACGCTGTCAAGCCAGCCGAAGAAGCTGCACCGCGTGAGACTGGCCCTTTTAATCTGAATCTTGAAACCCAAACGCTGACTACGCCCTGGAACGAGAAAAAACTTACCCCTAAACTCATCGCTTTGATGCAGCTATTTCTCCAACATCCCGATCAAACGCTCGAACGCAAACAAATTATGCAGCAGGTGTGGGACACCGATTATGTTGAGGATACCCGTACCTTAGATGTCCATATCCGGTGGTTGCGTCAGGCGGTTGAACCGAAGCCCCGCAAACCTCAATATCTGGTGACGGTGCGCGGCGTGGGCTATCGGTTTGGTATTCCTGATGTGGTTGAGGTAGCGGAAGTTGCTGATAAATCTAAATCAACCGAAGCATCGCCGCCAACAGATAGTCAAGTGAAACAAAAGAAGCTCGCGCAGAAAGCCGATCAGACCAAGCTGACAAAACAAAAGTCTGCTGATCAAGTGGACCAAGCGGATCGTGTGGAGTCTCTTAAGCGTGTATCAAAACGCGCCACCGACCCCCCCCCGACATCGTTGGCCGAATCGAACTAATCCCCCCCGACTCATCGATCTAAAACACAAAAAGGCACTCTCATAATGAGATGCCCTCTGTGCGCACGATGAATTCAATGATTACAAGCAGAATTTACTGAGCAGTTTCCAGCTTCGCCAGTTTCTTCATCAGGCGGCTCTTGCGGCGCGCAACATTATTGCGGTGCAAGATACCTTTGGTGGCGGCTTTATCCAGTTCACGGATGGCTGCCATCGTAGCTTCACGCGCCTGGGCCAGATCACCGCTTTCCAAAGTCTGACGTGCTTTTTTAAGATAGGTGCGAGTCCGCGAACGAACCACACGATTACGTTCCTGCTTGCGTTTTGAACTGCGAATGCGTTTGAGTGCAGACTTATGGTTAGCCAACAGTAAGCTCCGTTTTACTTAAAAATCTGACAGCATCAGGCGGCATTTTACCAGAAACGAATATCTTTGTCTAGACTGGTCACAGGTGAAACGCTAGCGAATCGTTGCTTCCAATGTGTCCAGGCGTTCGAGCGTCGCATCGAATAGAATCCGCGCATTGATCGCGGCTGAACGCGCGCGGCGGATCGCAGTGATCTGCACCACCCCACAGTTTTGCAACGGATCGACTGAGTTGTTGAGATACGCTACCGCTTCGTTTAATTGTGGCGCATAGCGATCCAATTCGGGCAATTCGCGCACATCGGCGCGCGTGTACTGGTATTCGGCAATATCATCCGGCGGATCACACGGCATGATCTCGCCGCGATCTACCGCCAGCCAGAACGAATCCAGGCTCTCCGCCAGGTCACGATACGGCTCAATAAACGCGCGTAATTGCGCAATGTGGGCGCGCTGCACTTCCGGCGGAATAATGTCTGCGCCCACTGTTTGCAGTGGCGGCAGGTCTGACGCTTCGGGAATCGTCATCAGATCGGGAATATCGCTCCCGACAAAGGCGATCATCCAGCCCACATAACCGCGATAGTTCACTTGCAACCATGTCCCATCCTGATTACGCGCCAGGATCGGTACGGTGCTGTTCAACGGTATGGATGTGATCGCGGGCGAGGTGCGCAAGGGGGCATAGCGCAGTACCACGCCGTAGTGCAGAAAGACCGCAAAACCGGGATCGCTTTCGAGCGCAGTTGGTCCCTCAAGCCCTGTTACCAGATCGGTGAGTGGGAGTTGGGCCGGATCGAACTCAAAATCGAGGTATTCGGCTTTCATCCATCCAATTGTGGTCAGGCGTCCGGGGCGGCGCACCTCAAACCATGTGCCATCAATGTTCCGTCCCACCACTTCGAGGCGTTCATCCTCAAAAATCGAAGCCATCCACTCCGATTCGCGGGTGGGCAGTTCGCGGGTAAAGGCGCTGTTGACATTCAGCGTGGCGGTAAAATCCTCGTCGGGATCGCCCCCCGGATCATTATCCTGCGCGTGCAGAATATTGCCTGCCGGAAACGCGATGAGCAGGATCAACACCAGTCCAAAGATTATTTTTCGCATACCGGCGTGTGCCTCCTTACTCGGTAATTACCCAGGCATTCACATTCCAGAGTGGCGTATGGGGATACGGCGCGAAGCCTGCGACGCCGCCCTGCACCGCGATCATGTCATTGGCGGCGAACAACCAGATAAAGGGCTGATCGTCTTGTAGAATCGCCTGAATTTCGTGATAGAGATCGGCGCGCGCCTCATAATCGCAGCCTGGCACGTTGTGTGCCTGTGCCAGCAGTTCATCCACGCGCGGATTGGCGTATGAGCCGGTATTCAACCCTTCGTCGAGTATATCGCTCTGGCTGGCAAACAGCGCCGTTTGATCGGGATTGAGCGGGTAATCGTCCACCCACCAGGACAGATACGCATCATAACGCTGCTGCGCCGCACGAGTTTGCATCTCAGTAAATGACATCGCTTGTGGGGATGCCTGCACGCCGATCATGCGCAACTGCTGCTCAATCAGATTAACCACACTATCGTTAACCGACGATGAGACATAGATCAGATCGAATGACAGCCGTGTGCCCTTACGCGCATGATCGCAGGTCACGCAGCTACGGATGCCGATGTTATCCACATCTTTCCAACCCGCCGCTTCGAGCAAGCGCGCTGCCGCCATCGGATCATAGTCAATTGGGGCGAGATCAGGATCATAGGCCCAGGAGGTGGGTAACGTGTTAGATGGCATGATCGTGCCATTACCCAACAGTGATGCTTCGATCAACGCTGGCACGTCAATCCCCTGTTGGATCGCACGCCGCACACGCCCATCACCAAAGATCGGGTGATAGCCCTGGTCGAGCGGATCGCCGTTTTCGTCAACGGCGTTTTGTGGCTCGGTGGGATCGGCTAAATTGAGGTTGATGCCTAGCCAGTATAAGCCAGGACTTTCATAGACCTGAATCCCATCGGCTGCGCGCAGATCGCCGCGACGGTTAAAGGGCGGGTCGAGCAATAGATTAGTCTCGCCCGCCAGAAACAGATCAACGGTATTTTGGCCTGATGGCAGGTCGATATAGGCGAAACCGAGCGTCCCATCCTCACGCACGAGGCGCACATAGTCAAGCGGCTGCACGCGATCTACCTCGAATATCCCGGCTGTAACCAGGGGATCACGTTCCGGCGCAGGATCGCTCATATCCACGAAATAATCATCCGGCAACACACCCTGCCAGCGCGCGAATTGTGTTGGCACAGCGTCAGAAGCGTTGAAGGAATTCGCCGCCAGCGTCACAAATTCAGGATCGGCGGGGATAATCGGAAAACGCAGCACATCCAGCGCAGTACAGGTCGCTTCAGCCAGCGCAAAGGCGATAGTTTGCGCATCTAATGGCGCTGCGCCCACGATCAGCGCATTGACGCGATCCGTATAGATGGAGCGGTAATCTTCGCTGGCGTTGGCGAGATAGCTAAAAAACACATCATACGCTGTCACCGGATCGCCGTCAGTCCACTGCATATCGTCGCGCAGATGAACGGTGATCGTTAATCCGTCCGCCGCCATATCCCACGTCAGCGCCAGTGAATCAGACGTTGGCGCAAAATGCCCGGTGGCGGGATCAACCCCGATCAGCCAGGGGTAGAGCAAATCAGTGACACGGCGGCACACGGTATTGCCACAGCGTAGCGGATTTAACGATCCGAGCGTTTCGGCTCCGTATGGATTGGCCGTGATGATCGCACCACGTCCGCCGGGATCGTCGTCCTGCGCGGCGGTGGGGAGTGGTCCCGCCAGCCCGATGATGAGCGCCAGCAGCACCCCTAATTGGTATAGTCGTCGCATCGCGTCATCTCATTTAATAGGCTGGTGTCCAGAAAATCAGCCAGATCGAAAAGTCGTTAGTTTCCAGGCCGCGTTTTTGCGCGTTCAGAATCGAATCCGGTTCGCCACCCGGCAGCCGCGCGCCCTCGCCCGCAATGTCGGCGTAAGTCTGATAGCTTTCGAGCGCCATCGCCGCATAGACTGCGCCGAGGGTGGCGTGTGGTGCGGCGTACTCAGGATCGAGGACAATCGCCTGCTGCAAATCAGCCAGCGCCAGATCGTAATTGCGCTCAGCCGCGTGAACCAGCGCCCGGTTATGGTAGGCAATCGCGTAGTTGGGATCAAACGTGATCGCCAACGTGAAGTCAGTGATCGCCAGCCCAAAATTACCCTGACTTAGATAGAGCAAACCCCGGTTGTTGTACGCGGCAACAGAGGCATCATCGAGTTCGAGCGCGCGGTTAAAATCGTCTTCGGCAGCCGTGTCGTTATGTTGGACCAGATGCGCGAAGCCGCGATTCACGTAGGCGGGGGTATAGGTGTCATCCTGCGCCAGCCCGCACGTATATGCCAGGATCGCCAGCGTTTGATCGCCCTGCGCGAAATACGCATCACCCATCCCGACGAACAACGACGCGGGCACGGTTGCCGGGGCGAGATCGTCGCACGTCATCTCGGATTGGGCTGAGGTTATGGGTAGGGCGATCAACAGTGTGCCTAGTACGCCCAATATCATCAGGCAAATCGTTAGCCGTTTCACATTTGTCTCCTACCCCGCAATAGGTGAAAAAGCAGCCGTAAACAGCCATGTGCCATCATCCAACCGCAGTTCGAACGTAAACCGCGATTCCAACGACCCCGCTGCGCTCTGAATCCGCGCATCGGATTGGGAACCTTTCAGCCGCAAGTACGCTTCATAGTTATCGAGCGCTTGCGCTGAATAGATGATGCCCAACAGCGCGTAAGGCTGCGCGTGATTCGGGTTGTATTCCGGGTCTTCGGTCCCGGCGGGACGGTCAGGATCGGTGATTTCGGCGTAGATCGCGTCAATACCGGATACGGAGATCGCTTGTTCGAGATCGGCAATCGCTTGATCGTAATCGCCCAAAATGGCGTAAATCACGGCGCGGTTGTTGTAGGCGATCACATAGCCGCTATCCGCGCCGAGAACGTGATCGAAGTCAGCCAGCGCCAATTCATATTCTTGCTGCGCGGCATAAACGATGCCCCGGTTGTTATAGGCGGCGAGAAAATCGGGTTGGAGGTCGATGACACGGTTAAAATCTTCCACGGCCAATTCGTAATCGTGGCGCTGTGTGTAGAGCATGGCGCGCGCCATATAACCCGGCACATAAGTGGGATCAATCAGTTCGACAATGCAAGTATAACTGTAGATCGCGCGCGAAACCTGCCCGGAGTCGGCATACGCCATTCCCTCACCAACATAATAGGTCACGCGGTTTTCGGTGCTGCTGTTGGCAAAGGCCGGGCAATCAAGTTCTTTGTCATCGTCTTGCGCCAGAACGGGCCCGACCATAACCAGGACAAGGATTACAACCAAACTGATGATGACACGTTTTTTCACGGGAGTGCTCCTCTTGTTAATTATCATCGCCTAATAACGGATCGCGGTGTCGCAACGAGGCCAGTAACGAGGTCGCCAGATTGAGATTGCGGTGCGCGCTTTCAATAAATTGCAGAGATTCATTTACGTCTTGCTGCGTCAGGTAAAAATCGTCGCCCTCGCGCCCGCACGCATCGGCCAGCAGTGAGATCGCGGCATTGGTATCGCTGATGCCGGAATCCAGCGCATTGACGAGCGGGGCAAAGATCGGTTCCACGCCTACATCACTATCGGAAGCCTCACGTTCGGCATAAGCGGGCAATGTCTCACAATTGACACTGCCGCCTTCCTGCAAATACTGCCATGCCGACTCGATCCGGCTCAGGATGCGGCGGGCGCTTGCAATATCCGATTCGAGATCGCCCAATAAGCGCCCGAAGGGATAAAGATAAGCCGTATCAAACAGGTCAAATTCGTACCCGCCAGTAATGCGGATATTCCA
>JAFGJA010000072.1 GCA_016929355.1 Anaerolineae bacterium
GAGCAGCGATCACCGGCTCCGTGCAGGTCATACGCGCGCTGCACCGTTTCGAACTGCTGGCGCACGCCCTCAAGCGGGAAAATATGATCCAGTTCACCCGCAATCACACGGAACGGGCGTGGCGCAAATAACGCTGCCAGATCGCCCATTTCGGCATAGTCCAGAATACGCGGCACGTAGTTACATTCGCAGTGACGCATACCGAGAATCGAGTGTTTGAACGAGCAGAAATAACAGGAAGGGACCATCACAGTGACGCGCTCATCCAATGCCGACAGCCAGAGCGTGGTCGTGCCGCCGCCCGAATTGCCTGTAACCCCCATCGCGCCGGACACCACATCCGGGCGCGATTGGATGTACGTCATTGCCACCATGCCATCCCACACCCGTTCCCCGATCATGACTTTGCCTTGCATCAGGTAATCAAACGAAAGCTGGCGGCAGGTGCTCGCAAAGCCTTCCCCTTTGTTATCAATCACCTGGTCGCTCACCCGTTCGCCAAAACCGCGCTGTTCCACCGCACACACCAGGTATCCGGCCTGGGCGAGCGCTTGCGCATAGTTGTTATCAACCGCGCGGCGATCTGCGGCGATTTCGTCGTTGGGATAATTGCCCAGAATGTATTGCACGCTCGGATTATGCCCGTGAAACACCATCACCGGTTTATACGGGGGTGGGGTGTTGGGCACGAGCACGTACATCGGTGCGATCACGCGCTCGCCCAATGATGCGCCAATATCCAGCGCGTATTTTTCCTCACGATACCCGTCGCGCGCGATAGTTTGCAGCAGTTCCGGCTCGACTGAAACCGGCAGCACGCGCCCCGCGATGCCCAATATCTCGCGCACTGTGGCGCGCAGCGTTTGCTGCCAGATGTTGAATTCATCTAACGTTTCGGCGCGAAACGCGAGTTGGTGCGGTTTGGTCACGTACAGGTGATCAAGATGCGATTGTAAATGAAAGGGATTTGACATTCGTCCTCCGTGATAAGTAAAGAATTCTATTCTTTCGGCTCCACCGGCACATCAGACAATTCTAGCGTACTTGTGACCAGTACCGGCAAAGACACTCTCAGTTTTTCGGCATAAGCGGCTTTATCCCGCTCCGGCAAGCGCGGCTTGATGTGGTTGATCACCTGATTGATCAACAGATCAAGCGCCGCTTCGCGCACAATTTCTTGCGTGGTGCGTCGCTGGTCATTCTCCAGTGATAGGGGGGGCGCTGTTTTGCCCTGATCACTCTGCTTATCTTCCGGTTGCACGGCGTCCTGCGCGTCTGTTTTGCGCACATCCTGCTCTTGAGTGGCTTTTTCGTTTTTGTCCGGCGGCGGTTCGGTTGCGAGAGGTGTGGGCGTGCGAATGATTTCCGCGCCGTCAATATAGGCCGCCGTCCAGGGCTGAATGACTTCCTTCACCAGTTGGATCGCGTCCGCCACTTTTTCCAGGCGCACATTCAGCACGCCGTTCGAACTGACACTGATCGTATGCAGCGCCACCTCAGAGGGCGCGCGTTCGAGGATGTCATCTACCACAAACTGTACTTCGGCCAGCGCCCGCAGATAGGGACTCACATGATTCGCCAGAAAATGCGGCGTTAGCTTGCGGCGACGGACCAATGGCGCGCCGGTATCCACCAGGAAGATCGACATCATCGCCTTGAAATACACAAACAACACCAGATGCCCGATCCGAATCTGGTCGCCACTGCCGAGCGCGTGGGGTTTATGCGGAGGCAGCCGGTTTTCATTGACCCAGGTCCCGTTGGCGCTGCCCAAATCCTCAATCGTATAGCCATCCGGCGAACTGCGAATCAACGCATGGCGGCGTGAAACCCCCATCGCATACGCATTATAAATGGTCAGATCGATTTCCGGCGCGGCTTCATTGGGCACTTGCCGCCCCAGGATCATCGTATCCGTTTGCTCGACATGGAGCGGATCGGTGAAGCCCGGAATCAGGAATGCGAGCGTATCCGCCATCAGCGAAACCCCTTCCGCGTCAGGAATCCCGCGCGAGAGTTGGACTTTGGCGAGATTGGCCGTATCGGGCATGGGCACGGTCAGTAAAAGCTGCCGCCCACACTTGGCGCAATGCGTGGCATCCGGTAGATTGACATGATCGCAATGCGGGCACACTACCGGAGCTTTTTGTTGTTTGTTATTGGACATCTTGATTTCTCCCCATCCCTCTAACGCAGCCTGACCCGGCTGCCATCGGGCGTTTTGGTTATTTCAATTTGGACCGGGAATGCGTCGCGCAGTTCGTCGATATGCGTGATCACTAACAGCAGATCGAATTGTTCCTGCACCGAATTGATCGCTTCGACTAGGCGCTGGCGTCCAGCTTCATCCTGCGTGCCGAAGCCCTCATCGACAAAGAGTGTGCGCAACTGCGCCCCGGCGCGGCGGGCTAACATCTGGCTCAACGCCACGCGGATCGCAAAATTGACACGAAAGGCTTCCCCGCCGGAATACGATTCATAAGCGCGTGTACCGAGTTCGTCACTGATCAGAATATCCAGCGTTTCCGCCACGCCACCCGTGCGTTTTTCGCGCTGCGTATCCAACCGGACATGCATCCGGCCCTCGGTCATTTTGTTCAGCAGGTGATTCGCTTCCTCTTCCAGTTCGGGAATCGCTGCTTCTATAATCATCGCCGGAATCCCGTTCCGGCCAAATGCGGCGCGCAAATCCTCAAAAATGCCCTTGTCCACGCTGAGTGTATCGCGGCGCTGGGCGAGTTCGACCTTACGCTGGCGCGCTTGCTCCAATGCCTTGAGCGCTTGCTCCGCGCGGATCACCTGTTCGTTGGCGCGGCGTTCCTCGGTGCGGCGCTGGCGCAGCTCATCTTCGCGCCGTTTTGCCTCCTCGACCTGCTCTTGCAGTGCGTCGATCTCGGTCTGGGCGGTATCGCGTTCTTGTTCCTCATCTTCTAACACCTTCAGCCAGCGTTCGCGTCGTGCTTCCGCATGTTCAAGACTCTGCTCGACTTCCGGTAACTGCTTGAGCGCCGCTTCCAGATCGCGCTGGCGGCTGTCGTAGGCCGCGTAGACGCTCAACGTTTCGCGGGCGGCGGTGTGCGCCTCGGAATCATAACCCAGCGCGTCGATCTCACCCTGGATCGTATCACGCTGCACGCGCAATTCCTGCGCATATTCACCGGCTTCCAGCATGGTTTCGATCACCTGCAATTCGGAGAGTTCCGTTTGCAGCGTGGCGGCGGCGGTTTGCGCGTCTTCTACACGCGATTGCAACTGCGCCACGCGATCCCGCAGGGGTTGCAGGCGTTTGAGTTCGCTCTCTACCGCCGCAATCTCTGCCTGATGCGTCTTGATCGCCTCTGTAATCGCGTCACGCCGCGCGACGTTCGCGCGGTAGGCGTCACCGCGATCCGTACCTTCGGCGGTGATTTCCGCGAGCAGCGTTTCCTTGTGATCGCCTTCGAGCGGCTGCCCACAGAGCGGACACGTCGCCTCCGCCTGGCTGAGTTGGTTAATGCGCGTTTCAAGTCGTTTCATCTCCGCATAGAGTGTTTCGTTGTGCGCCTTGAGTTCGGCATTTTCCTCATTCAGCGCGTTGATCGTGGTGCGCAGTTCGTCGCGGCGCTTTTCCTCCGCTTCGAGCCGGATCACTTCCGCGCGCACATCGTCCAGATCGGCGTGCAGATCGTCCAATTCAGACGCGCGGCGCTCGGCATCTTGCATCCGCGTGCGGTGCGTGGTCGCCTGCTGTTCGAGATCGTTGCGCTCGGCCTGGATGCGTTTATCCGTTTCGGCCAGCCGATCTTTGATCGCGGACATGACCTGCAATTTTTCGCCCAGTTGTTGATCCGCTTCACGCGCGGCCTGCAACTGCGCATACCCCGCCTGGATCGAGTCCTGATCGTCAACCAGGGCGCTTAATCGCTCTAGTTGTTTGGCGTAGCGTTCAAGTTCCGCTTCAGTTTCGTCCAGATCGCGCTGGCGCTGCTTGATGCGGTGTTCGGCCTGCGCAAGATGGGCGGTGGCCGCGTTCATCTGGTCCTGCGCCCCGGCCACCTCGTTATAGCGCGCTTCGGCTTCTTCGCGCAGTTGAGTCGCGTCGGCTAACGCGGCCTGCGCATCGTCCAGATCGCGCTTGAGCGACGGCTCTTTCGCTTCCTCGCGTTCGATCTCGTCCAGTTGCAGCGCGATCACTTCTAAGTTGTGATCAATCTGCCGTAAGCGCTCTTTAGTACGATTTTCGTAAACCTGCCACTGATCCAACCCTAAAATATCCGATAGAATCGCTTTGCGCTGCCCCGGCGTCTGGATCGTGAAGGCATCCGCGCGGCCCTGCTGCAAAAAGGCCGAATGCACAAACGTATTGTAATCCAGGCGCAGCAGTTCCGTGATGCGGTGATCCGTTTCGCGCACGGATGGCGCGCTGATCAACTGCCACGTATTACCTTCATTGTCCCAGACATGGAAATCGAGTTGGCTACGCCCGCTACGCGCTGTCTTGCCGCGCTGCCGACGCCGCACCACCCGGTATTTATCTTCGCCTTGCAAAAAATCCAACTGGACGACCATATCTTGCTGGCCCTGGTAGATCAGGTCGTCGTCACTGCGGACGCGCGCCTTGCCCCACAGCGCCCAGGTGATCGCATCCAGCAAAGAGGATTTCCCCGCCCCATTCGGCCCGGTCAGGCACGCCAGATGCAGCCCGTCCAGAATGATCGGATCGGGTTGGCGATAGGCTAAAAAGTTACGCAATTCCAATCGCGTTGGCAGCATTATGTTAAACCTTATCAAGTGTCAAACACTGTTTGAGGACTGAATATTACAATCTTTTGTTTTTACCTTGTTTTTACCTTGATTTTATTTTGTTTTTCTCCGTTTTCTTTGTGTTTTCTGTGTCTCTGTGGTGAATACTGCTTTTACACCACCGGCAGCGATACCCAGAACGTACTGCCTTCATCGCGCACGCTCTCCACATCAATCCGCCCCTCGTGCAGATCAATGATGCGTTCCGCCAGCGCCAGGCCCAGGCCCACGCTGCCCGGATTCGGGTAATCGGCGCGGTTGGCCCACCAGAAACGTTTGAAAATGTGCGGCAGATCGTCGGGATCGATGCCAATGCCGTTATCGCGGATCGTGGCGATGGCGTAACCCTGATGCGCGTGCGCTTTGATCGTGATGCGCCCGCCGCGCGGCGTGAAATCCACCGCGTTATTCACCACCGCGCCCAGCGCGCTCTTGATCAGGTAATTATCCGCCAATACACGCGCGCTGCCCGCTTCCGGTTGAAAGATCAGCGTATGGGTGCGCTGATCCGCGAGCGGCTTATAGCGATCCACGACCTGCTGCACAAGCCGGTTCCAACTGGTCGGCGCGCGATCCAGTTCCGCGAGGTTATCGAGCCGGATCATGAGCAGCATATTTTCAAACAGCCGCTCCAGATAACCCACCTGCGCATCCAACACGCGCCACTGCTCCGCCTGCACATCCTCGGCGGGGATGCTGCGCAGCGTCATCACGCTCGCTTTGATCACGGTCAGGGGCGTCGTCACAAAGCCGGACATGCTGCCCAGGAAACTCTTGAGCACCGTCGCCTTGACTTCGGCAATCGCGCGTTCGAGCGCTTCCTTGCCGGAGCGCTTATGCTCGGCCAGCGCCGCTTCTAACGCCGCGATCTGGTCGCGCGCCTGGGCGAGTTCTGCTATCAGTTCGGCCTTTGTCTGGTCGTGATCGCTCACCGTGAATGCCTATTCTAATGGAGAAAACAAATAGATTCCGCATGATCATGTAGGGGCAAACGCGAACCTGCGGTTCGTCATGTGTTCGCCCTAGGCCGACACGTTGGTCGGCCCCTACATGCTCTGCCTACCATTGTACCAACAATATTCAGGCAGGCTACCTGAAATTTTAGGGGCCAGCACAACACAATATTTAAGGTACATTTTGCGTTCCTTCATTGACATCCGAAACGTTTTGGATTATGCTACAAATAAGACTGAAAACGTTTCGGATAGATTTTTACGGCTATGAGAATTACACTTAAAACCATCGCGGAGGAGTCTGGCTTCTCCATCACCACTGTGTCGCGCGCGCTGGCGGGATATGATGATGTCAATGAAGAAACGCGCCGCCATATCATCGCCATCGCGGAGCGGTTAGGCTACCAGCCCAATTTGTCGGCGCGCCAACTCCGCAGCCAGCAATCCCACACTATCGGCATGGTGATTCCACTGACCCCCTATTTCTCCGATCCCTTCTTCATGGAACTGCTGTCCGGGGTGGGGCGTCAGGCGGCTGAACACAATTACGATTTGCGCCTTTCCGCCCAGGTTCCCGGTCAAGATGAACTGAACGCTTATCACCGCATGGTGGCCGGGCGGCAGGTGGATGGCGTGGTGCTCGCGCGCGTTCACCATCAAGACCCGCGTATTGCGTATTTACAGCAAGCCCAACACCCCTTTGTGGTCTTCGGACGGAGTGATGCTGAAGATTATCCCTACATTGATGTGGATAGCGGCAGCGGGATTCGTTTGCTGGTCGAACACTTTGCCGATTACGGTCATCAACGAATCGCCCTGATTTTATCCCCGCGCGATCTGATGTTTACCACGCTGCGGTTGCGCGGCTACCGCGAAGCGTTCGAATCGTTGAACTTACCCTACCGTGAGGGGTATATCCAGGAAGGCGATCTCTCGCAGCGCGGCGGGTTAGAAGCTGCCGAGCGTTTGTTGCAGCTTGCCGATCCGCCAACGGCGATTATTGCCTGTAATGACTTAATGGCGCTGGGCGCGATGACGACTATCCAGCGACGCGGACTGCGCCCCGGTCAGGATATTGCGGTGGCCGGGTTCGATGATATTCCGGCGGCGTTGGATGCCGAACCGCAGTTGACCACCATCCACCAACCGATTTACCAGATTGGTCGCCAGTTAACCGATATGCTGGTGAATCTAATGCAGGGTAATACACCCGACAAACCCCATATTTTGCTGCAACCCGAATTGATTATCCGCGCTTCAAGCGGGCCAAAACGATAACCCGATTGAGAAAGGAGGGTTAGCGAAAGTAAAAGAAGCACGCAGTTTGACTACCCTCAATTCAATAATTGTTTAGCACTAAGGAGAAACTATCGATGTTTACTAAACCGATGCGCACGTTGATCGTGAGCGCGATCATTGTGTTTATTGTCGTGGCGGCGATCCCGATGGCTGCGGCGGCTCCGCAAGCCCAAACGACAACCCTCCAGTTTTGGAGCACAGAGACTCAACCCGCGCGTGCCGAGCAGACCAAAGCGATCATTGATCGCTTCACCGAAGCTACCGGCATCGAAGTGACGCTGGTTTTGACCGACGAAAATACCCTTGACAGCTTAATGGCCGCGAATCTGGCCGCCGGGACGCTGCCGGACATCATTTTCCACCCCGTCGATTTCACCGCCGCCTGGTATTCCCAGGGCATTTTGAACGCGGACGCCGCCACCACCGTGATCAACGATCTGGGGGTGGATACGTTTAGCGGCCTGAATCTGGTCGCTACGGCGGATGGCAACTACGCCGCCGTGCCGACGGACGGTTGGGGCCAGTTGTTGATCTATCGCGCCGATCTGTTCGCAGCGAACGGGCTGGAAGCGCCGACCTCGTTTGCGGCGATTGAAGCGGCTGCCGCCGCGTTGAACGATCCCGATAACAACTTCTATGGCATCACCGCCGCCACCGATCCGAGCGA
>JAFGJA010000561.1 GCA_016929355.1 Anaerolineae bacterium
GCGCATGTGGCTGATCTTGGCATGATGGTTCACGCGGATTATCAGGGGCGCGGGGTGGGCAGCGCGTTGATGGTGGCGGCTCTTGATTTAGCGGAGAACTGGCTCAACATCAGCCGGATTGAGTTAACGGTATATACCGACAATGCAGTGGCTATTGCGCTCTATGAAAAATTCGGTTTTGAGATTGAAGGTACACTGCGCGATTATGCCTTTCGCGGTGGAAAATATAGTGATACCTACTTAATGGCCCGGCTCCGAAAAGAGGATCAGGGATGAGTGAATTGATGATTCGGCACGCCGCGCTGGACTTTGGCACGAAGGCGGTGTATACCGCGCTACAGTATGTTGGTGTGTGATGTTTTGGAGCGTAGGACTATATGAGTGTACATAATCCGTCTGATCTGGCGGCGGCGCGCGGCGAGCCGAGTTATGTCTGGCGGGATGGGCAGGAACGCCGCCTGCGCATGATCGCGCAGTGGGCCAGGCTCGATGATGCCTGGGTGCTTGAGGCGGGTTGCGGCGTGGGTGCGTACAGCAGCCAGATTCGCCGCCGCTTTTCGCCGCACGTCGCAGCGTTTGACGTGGAATTGGCGCGCGTGGGCGAAGCGCAGGCCGATACGCCTCATGCATTGGTTGCGGTGGCGGAAACCGTTCCGTATCGCGCGAACATCTTCGACACGATCATTTCCAACGAGGTGATCGAGCATGTGGTCGATGATCGCGCGGCAGTAGCGGAGATGGTGCGCGTGCTGAAACCGGGCGGACGGATCGTGTTGTTTTGCCCGAATCGCTGGTATCCCGTTGAGCAGCACGGGCATTACTGGCAAGGCGAATACCATTTTGGCAACACGCCCCTGATCAATTACCTGCCGGATCGCTGGCGGAACCAACTCGCGCCGCATGTGCGGACCTATACCGGGCATGGTGTGCGGCGTTTGTTTGACGGGTTGCCCGTCACCATTGTGCATCACACACGGATTTTCGGCGGATACGATAACATCATCTACCGTTACCCGCAGGTGGGGCGCGCGCTGCGCAGTATATTATATCTGCTGGAGCGCACGCCGTTTCGCCTGCTGGGTTTATCGCACCTGTTGGTGGTGGAGAAGATTACCCAATCGCATCCTGCGACGTAACCAACGTCAGGCCGCGCGCCGCGTAATCGTGCAAGGTCGCCATTGCCAACGCTTCAAAATCAATCGCCGGGTGTGCGACGGATGACATGCAATCGGTCAAAACGCGCCACTTGGCGATCTCATCCGGCTGATCCGCGTAGTAGTTCATCACCGAGGTAACAGTTTCCAGGACGCAGTGACTTTTTGCCTGCCCTGCTACATAAACCAGATCATACCCGGCGAGCATGTGCAAAAAGTCGGTGTTCAACGTGCCCTGCGACTGGTCCGGTACTTTAACCTCTGGTTCCAGCAGCGAGTAATGTTCTGTTTTGGGGATCGCTCCCTTGTGCAAAAAGGTCGGGGGCGACTGGCGTCCCGCCGCATGGTAGGCGATGGCTTCATACAACGCCGGGGTGATCGTGTGTCCCGGCGTGCCGATCAGCGTGTGATAGGGCCAGATCATCAATTCTTTTTTCGCGGCAGATTCCAACTCATGCACATAATAGCGGGACCAGCCTTCCTCAAAGACAGGCGTCCACCGGCCCGCTTCGACATCATCGCTCGTGATCGGCGTGAAGGGATCAGGATGCGCTCCCGCCGCGTTTTTCCACCATGTCGGGAAGAAAATCTGCGAGGGGATGTGGCTGTCCAGCGAAGCAGCAATGGCTGTGATGTGCTCAATATTATTGTAAATCCACTCAATTGTGCGGCGGGTATCGGCCACCGCGCCCGGTACACTCAACGCGCCGTCTGCGTGGATAAAATCGATCTGCGGATCGACCAGCAGCAACATCACGCGGCGGTCATCAGCCTGGGCGGGCGGCAGCTTGGCGGCGGTGCTGGCAGCGACTAGCGATGGAATGTCTGGCACAAAGGCTGTGCCAACGTTTTCTGGATGATAGTGGTTCATGTTGAAATATCCCTTAAACTTGGGGGTAGATGTTGTATTGTGACTATGTTAATTCTATGCTAAAGTATTGACAAAGCCTTAAAATCATAAAAGGCGTAAAGTCAATTACCCGTGTAATGGCGCACTAACTATAGATTATGTCACAATCCCGTTTGAATGCAGAACAGCAGTTAGATAACCCGCACGAGATAGTAGCGATCTCGAATGCGTTTCATGCCTCGCTCGATCTGGATACAGTGGCGCAAACGATTGTAGATCGTTTGTTTCGTGTGGCATCAATCTATGCGGTGGCTCTGTATCGCTACTTGCCCCAGACTGATCGTGTGGTTGGTGTCGCCTATGCGCCGGAATCCGGTGCGGATTTAAGCACACACTTGCTGGTTACGCAATACGACATGTTGCACGATATGGTGTGTAGTTCCCCCTCTGTTGCCATGACCACCTACGATCAGGCCGATCAGGAACGCCCGGTATGGTTAGTGCCGCTCCAGGCACAGCAGGAGTTAGTGGGCGTATTGGCGCTGTGGGAACGTGAGCCGGGCGCGTTGACGGAACGTGAACGGTATTTCGTGGCGACGATCAGCGAGCAAGCGGCGCTCGCCTGGCGTAATGCGCTGACTCATGCCCAGACCAATGATGATTTGCACGAACGGGTGATCGAACTTTCGACGATTGAAGTCGTATCCCGGCACATTGCGGCTACGTTGGACCGGGATGTGATTGCCAGTGATGTGCTGGCGGCGGCGGTGTCGGCTATTAATGCCGAAATTGGCACTTGTTTATTGTTGAATGCGGCCGGTGATTTTGAGGTGATTGTGCGATTTGACACATCCGAAACCAGGCGGGTTGGTATCGGAGAGATCAATCCTGCCAGTTCCTTGATCGCGCAGGTGGTCCAGACGCGAAAACCGGTCTTAGTGGCGGATTCCCGGCTCGATGGTGCGCTAATTGGGCTGATGCCGGATAGCGGTTCAGCGCTGGGTGTGCCCATTTTGAGTGATGATGAACCGGTTGGGATTCTGCTGTTTGAAGATTCAAAACCGCTTACCTTTACCGAGTCGCATGTGCGCTTTGTCAAAACGCTGGCTGAACATGCTGCCGTTGCAATTGAAAATGCACGCCTCTATCAGGCAGTGCGGGCCGGACGCGATCAGTTGCAGGCGATTCTGGATTCGACCCGTGATGCGGTGTTCTTGTTTGATCATCGCGGGCGATTGCTGCGCTTCAATCCTGTTGCGGAAAGTATGCTGGGGCAGGCGTTAGCGCCCTATTTAGGGCAGAGTTTTCTAAGCTGGCTGCGCAGTGTGCGGGCGCGGCAGTTGCAGTCTTTGACCGGTTTTTCACTGCTCCAATTTCGCCAGTATGTGCTGGATGTGCTGCGCAACCCGGCGCGCGTGACTCAGCGCCAATTTCAACAGCAGCATGGCGAAGATGTCCGTTATATCGATGAAACGGGGTCGCCAGTGTTGGATCATGAGGGGCAGCCGGTGGGCTGGCTGTTGGTCTGGCGCGATAACACCGAAGAACGCAAACTGGATACCATGCGCCGCGAATTAAGCAGTATGGTCGTTCACGATCTGCGCAATCCGATTACGTCGATCATTAGTGGCATGGACATGCTGCATGACTTGTTCACGCAAGATACCCTGGAACGGGATGTCATGACCAAGGTGCTTCAGATCGCGCAGAACAGCGCCGAAAATATGCTGAATCTGGTTCAATCGCTGCTGGATGTGTCCCGGTTGGAACAAAGCAATGTGACGCTTGACTGTGAAAGTCTATCCCTGCTGGATTCGATTGATTATGCGATCAAGTCCATGTTGGGGCTGGCAATCGCGTCTGAAATTGGCATTACAACCAACGCGCCGCCTGATTTACCCACCGTCTGGATCGATGACGAAAAAATCCAGCGTGTGCTGGTGAATTTACTCGATAACGCGCTGCGCCATACGCCGCCTAAGGGCACGATTGTGATTGATGCCTGGCATCAGCCGGACCAGAAGCACGTAACTGTGCGGGTTGAGGATACCGGTCCCGGCATTCCCCCTGATGAGCGCCAGCGCATTTTCGACAAATTTGTACAATTGGATTATCAGGGCGCGTTGCGCGGTCATAAGGGCACGGGCCTCGGCTTGACGTTTTGCAAGCTGGCAATTGAGGCGCACGGGGGTACGATTTGGGTCGAAGAGGGTGCGCTGGGCGGCGCGTCCTTTTGTTTCACCGTGCCGGTAGTGCCTGCGCATGGTAGTTGGCTTGAAAGTGATCTGCCTGAATAGCCCGGTGAGGGGTGATTTTTCATGACTATCCAGCGCACAAAAAACCTGCTGTCTGGCGGGGTAGGGGTATTGATGATCATCGCCTTAGGGATGAACGTGCCCGATACCGCGTCGCTGGATATGGCGGTCTGGTTGTTTTATGCCGGGTTGGTCGCGCTTATGCTCAACCTGGGGACCATGTTCAATGAGGGCATCGTTTCCCCGGCATCAACGGCGGCGCTCATGGCCTACCTCACCCTGGGCGAAGATGGCACAGTCGATGGGGCGCTGTGGTGCGTCACGGTGGGGGCGCTGGTGGGCAATCTGGTGTGGCTGTTACGCACCGTTCCCACCACCCAATCGCGCCGCCAATACACGCGGGTGATTCGCGGTATCCTGGTCGGCATGGCCCAGATGACCTTGAGTCTGATCGTCGGTGATTGGGTGTACCGGCTGTTTGGCGGGACATTGCCCCTGGAATGGTTGGATCATGCTGATGTGATCCCCCTGATCGCATTGGTGATCAGCTATCTGGCGACCTATCTCGGTATCCTTTTCCTTGACGTATATATCGTGTGGCAAAAGCTGCCGCGCGCGGTGCTGAAAACTTGGCAGGGCAGCATCGAAGCGATTTTGCTGCCGTTACCGTTTGGTGTTGTCGGCGCGTTGGCGTACCATAATCTCTCTCAACTGGCGTTTCTGATCCTGATCGGCGGGTTGCTGATCATCGTGACTGGCGTCAACCTGTTCAGCCGGACGCAGGCGCGTTTCCAGCAGCAGGTCGATGAACTCTCCGCGTTGTCAGTGGTGAGCCGCGCCATGCGCGCGAATCTGGACCTGACTGCGCTGCTGGACCTCGTGTATGAGCAAACTACTCATCTGCTGCATGTGGGCAATTTTACGATTGCGTTGTTCGATGCGAACCGCAATATGCTGTATTTTCCGCTCAACGTGCGCGATCATACGCCGACGCCGCTTGAACCGTCGGCCTTTGGCAAGGGGTTGATCGAGTATGTCATCGAGCAGAAGGAGCCGTTGCTGATTCCCAATCAAGTGCCGCGCCGCGCCGGATTGATGAGCCGCACGCCGCCGCTGATGCCGGTTTATTCGTGGATTGGTGTGCCGTTGCTGGCGGCGGATCGTGTTTTGGGGTGTATGGTGGTTTATTCGAGCGCGACAGATCGCCATTTTAGGCGTAACGATCTGCAACTGCTCACGACGATTGCCGCGCAGGTCGGGATCGCGGTGGATAACGCGCAGCTCTACAAACAAGCGCAGGATCGCGTGGTGCAGCTTGCTACGCTGAATAACGTCTCCACGATTTTGAGCGGCACGCTGGATGTTGAGCAAATTCTGGATATGGTCGGTTCGTCGGCAGTGGCGATCTCCGGGTGTCAGGCGGTAGCGCTGTATATGTGGTGGAATGCCGCGCATCAGGCGTTGACGCTGACGCGCCGCACGGGGTTAAGCGAACACTTTGCCGATGATGCGCCGCGCCCCTTGCTGTTGGATATTGATGATCTGCAACGCCGCCGCCAACCCCTATTGGTTTCCGATTCCCATATTGATCAGCGTGTCCAGACCGGTCTATTAAAGACGATGGACCGCGAATACAAACGCGCCTGGGCGGAATTTCTGCTGCGTAAAGGGGATGAATTAGCCGGGATCATTGTCTTTTATTACAACGATCCGCGCGATTTTGATAAAGAAGAAATCGAACTGCTGCGCAATTTCGTCAATCAAGCGGCGCTGGCGATCAGTAATGCGCGTCTGTACACGCAAACTGATGAAGCGCTCAACCGGCGGATCGATCAACTCTCGGCATTGGCGGAAATCAGCCGCGAATTGGCCTCGACGTTGGAGCTAGAAGGGCTGTTCCAATTGGTATTGGATCGCGCCATTGAAGCGACGCAATCACAAACGGGGGCGCTGTGGCTGCGTCCGGCAAGTGGCGAAAAAGCGCCGAGTCTCGTCGCGTGGCGCGGCTTTTCCCCGATTGAGGCACTAAACCAGATCACACCTCTGGTGGGGCCGATTGCGCAAACCTACCAAACCGGCTATCCCACGCTGATCCCGGATGTGCATCAGGATGATCGCCTCTCGCTGCCGGACGTGACGACGCGCGCGCAATTGAATGTGCCGATCATGCGAGGCGAGACGGTGTTGGGTGTGATTTCGTTGGGGAGTGAGCGCGCGCATGGTTACGGGCAAGAGGATATGTTATTTGTCCGGCAGTTGGCGACTCAGGCGCAGATTGCGATCAATAACGCCCGGTTGTTTAGCGACATCGAAGAAGCGCGGGACCGGTTGCAACTGATTCTGGACAGTATGCGCGAAGGCGTGATTTTGATCAGCGCGCCGGGCCGGATCGCATTGGCGAATCCGCGTGTGGAGCGCATGTTAGGGTTGTCGCCGCAGCACATTATGAGCGCTCCTTTAGGTACATTGCTTAAAAACCCGGCGTTGCATGTGGCCGAACGGTTGGGTTTCCAACCGGAAACGCTGTTGCACCTGATCAAAAACCTGGATCAAGGGCGTTGGGAGGAATCGTCGCGCGATGGGAATCGGATTACGTTTCAGATCGCCGCGCCAAAACGCCGTTTCATTGACCGGGCCAATGCCCCGGTGCGCGATGAGCAGGGGCGCGTGATTGGCTTGCTGATGGTGTTTGTTGATGTGACCGATCAACACGAACTGGCGCAGGCGCGCGAAGACCTGGGTAACATGATCGTGCATGATTTGCGGGGCCCGCTCACGGCGATCACGACGAGTCTCAAATTGTTGAACGAATTTGTCTCACCCGAAGACCGCATGGGGGTGGTTGTCAAGCAGACGACGGAAACCTCGCTGCGGGCTGTGCGCAAATTGCTCAATCTGGTCGATTCGCTGCTGGATATATCCAAGCTGGAAAGCGGCGTGATCGATCTTGATTGCGAACCGAGCGCCTTACGCCCGATGGGTGACTCCGCGCTGGATGAACTCGCGCCATTGGCCCAACAACTTAACGTCACCTTGACCAATACGATTCCGGCATCATTCCCGTTATTGAATGTGGATGCGAGTAAGGTGGAGCGGGTATTGTTGAATCTGGTCGATAATGCGCTCAAGTTCACCCCGGCTGATGGGTATGTGTCGCTTACGGCGCACGATCCCGGCACGATGGGCGCAGAGGATCACTTTGTGCGGATCGAGGTGTGTGATACCGGCCCTGGTGTGCCGGATCAGCATAAAGAGCGGTTGTTTGATCGCTTCGCGCAGATTGACGATCAACGCGGCCACCGGCGCGGGACGGGCCTCGGTTTGACCTTCTGTAAGCTGGCGGTTGAGGCGCACGGCGGCCAAATCTGGATCGAGGATAATCCGCAGGGCGGGGCGATCTTCGCGTTCACGCTGCCGGTGTTCGTTGATCCTGAGTCGTAAGGCAAAAGCATTTAACCGCAGAGAACGCGGAAATCGCAGAGAAAAATCAAAATTCTCCGTATTTTCCGATTGATGGAGATTGTATGACAACTGACAACCTGGACGCGCTGGTCAAGCAACTGGCCGGGGCAAAAAAATATCGCGCGATTGGTATCTCGGAGGATACGGTGCGCGATATTCTGATCACTGAACTGGAACGCCAGCCGAACGAAAAAGCCGCGATCCAATCTGCCAAGCGTAAACTGCATGAAGTCATGGCGCTGTACCTGGGTGATCCTGATTATGAGCGTGCGGTGCATGAACTCGAAGCGGCGTTTGCGACTGATAAGGCTACTGCGGGCGAGACGAACGCGGTCAAAGCGACCTGTGCGCAGTTGATGGCGATCCACGATTCGACGCGCGAACGTTTGCCCCTGCTGGATACATTCTACGCGCAGATTTTCGCGGTCACGGGTACGCCGGAAACGGTGCTGGATATTGCCTGCGCGCTGAATCCGTTGGCGATTCCCTGGATGGGTTTACCGGAAAACGCACAGTTCTACGCCTACGACATTCACCAGCAGCGCGTAGATTTTCTGAACGCTTACTTTACGCTGCAAGGGATCGGTGGCGGTGCGTTTAACCGCGATATTCTGGTGCAATATCCGGTTGAATCCGGCGATGTGGCGTTTTTGCTGAAGGAGATTCACCGCATGGAGAAGCGGCGCAAAGGGATCGTGCTGCCGCTATTGGATGCGCTGGAGGTGCGTTGGATTGTGCTGTCATCACCGACCAAAAGCCGCACCGGACGGCGCACGATGAAGGATACCTACCAACAGCAGGTGCAGGGGCTTCTCGCGGATCGGGATTGGTCCATCACCGAGATCGAGTTCGAGAACGAACTGATTTACTGCGTGGATAAAAACGCCCATGAGTGATGCTGCTAACTTATCCGACGATCTGCACGACGAGATTCTAGATCGGCTGGACCACTACCGGCAGTTTCTCAGTGTGGCTGATCAGGAACGGTTGATCGCGGCGTTGGAACGGCCACGCCTTCCGGCATTGCGCGTCAATACGCTCAAGATCGCGGAGCCGGTGGCGCGGGAGCGTTGGCCTGCGTGGTATGGCTGGGAGATCGAACCCGTGCCGTTTTGTGCGGCGGGCTGGCAAATTCGGCAAAGGGATGAGCCAGGGCAGCGCATGGGGGATACGCTCGAATTTCAGCACGGTTATTACTATATTCAAGATGCCGCTTCGATGCTCCCGGCAGAGATGTTTAGCGAGCACGATGCACCCCTGATTCTCGATCTGGCGGCGGCTCCCGGTGGCAAAAC
>JAFGJA010000562.1 GCA_016929355.1 Anaerolineae bacterium
GCAGCCAATCCTACCGGGCAATACGCGGCCCGATAGCCTAAGCTTTGCACCGCCGCCACCCAGGATGCGGGATCGCTGTATTGATCGTCATAAATGGGCGCACCTAAACGCATGATTGTTCCTCCTTCAATAAAATCACCACAGAGACACAAAGATCACAGAGAAAAATAAGTTAAAGGCAAGAAAACAAATAGGGGCGGTGGCCCCTACAAACTCTGTATTCTTAGCTGTTTGGGAAAATTGCCGCTCTACCGCACGCGACGCTCCCAGGTTTCTTTGATTTTCAAATTCCCCAGTTCCGCCGTTGGCGTGGACAGGAAATCCGCCAGCAACCGCGCAAAATCCGGGATATTTTCCAGCATGGGGAAATGCCGGTTATTTTCCATCTTCACCGGATAAAAGGCTTTGGCTTTCTCCTTGATGCTGGTCAGCAGCGCTTCATCAGGCGGCGGCAAAAAGGTATCTTTTGTCCCGTACACCGTCACACAGGGCATCGCCAATTGCTGCACATCAGCCAAGGTGTTCACATAGGCAAACGACTCGATGCTTTTGCTCAACGCTTCAGGATCGGCTTTTGCCACCTCGCCCTTGAGTTTCTCGAAGTTATCCCCGGCATCGACATGCTTTTTAAGCAGTTCGTTCTGATTCACCGTTCCCAAATGCTCCAACAGGGGATTCGCGGCCTGAACCTGACCAGCCGCCGCTTGCTGTACAGCCGCTTCCAGACGCTGCAAAGACGGCTTTTCCGTCCCGGTAATTTCCCTGGCGGGTCTATCCGTGGGCGGGGTCGCGGCATCTTTCGGATTCAGCGGCGAAGCCGATTCGGTCATCGCTTGTTCGCCAAGCTGCATCGCGCGTTGGTGCATCCGTTCCATTTGTTCCTGCATGTTGCTCAGCCCCGCCGGTTTATCGACCATGGTCGGCAATTCGGTTTCGGGAGTTGCGGGCGGAGTCGCCGAAGCAGCGCCAGCCGGTGACGGGTTAGGAGCCGGATTCGCCGTCAAGGGAATACTCATGCGGAACAAGGGGGGCGAAACGACCATCAGGCGCGGGACACGTTCGGGGTTTTGCAGCGCATATTTCACCGCCACCGCCGCCCCTAACCCGTGCCCGATCAATGCCACCTTTTGAATACCCAGTTCTTCGATAAATAGTTGGACCAACCTCACTTGCTGGTCAAACCCATAACGGCCTGATCCTTTGCCGGAATCACCGAATCCCCAAAAATCGAGGGCATAGGTGCGAAATGACATACTGAGTTGTTGCATGGCTGGAACCCAATAGCGCCATGATCCCAGCCACCCATGCAGCAGGATCACCGGACGCCCCCGCCCCAGCACTTCATAATGAACCAGTTCGTTATCTATTGTGATTGCACTCATGCTTTATACCAGATTAAAGGATTCAGGCCAGATGGGGTTTACCATACCAAACAAGCCTATTCAATGCCAAATTTGGTTAGAATTTCAGTGATGCGACTTGTCAATTGATCCGGCGCGAACGGTTTGAGAATGTAATCATACGCTCCGGCATCCAACCCGGTATCCATCTCGGATGGCTGCCCCTTGGCCGACAAAAAGACCACCGGAATATCCTGGACGGCTTCAATATCTTTCAACGCCCGACACGCTTCATAGCCAGTCATACGCGGCATACGCACATCCATCAAAATCAGGTCGGGCAGCACATCCGGGGCGAGTTCAACCGCCTCCGCGCCATTGGCCGCTTTAATCACTTCATGCCCGGCATATTTTAATGTAAATTCGATCAAATCACGGATGTCACGTTCATCTTCGGCAATGAGTATTTTAGCCATGCGTTTCTCGTTACTCCTGTGTACGCTGTTCAAGCTGTGGCTGAGCTGCAGATGATTCAGTTTCCAGCACAAGGTCTTCGGCAGCGCGGGCGGGCAGTTCGACAAAGAAAGTAGTTCCCTGCCCCAGTTCGCTCTCGAACCAGATCGTGCCGCGATGGACCTCGACTAACTCCTTGACAATCGCCAACCCCAACCCCGTACCGGGCGTATCCATCACCAGATCGTGCGATTCATCACCCCGGAAAAACCGCTCAAAGATGCGATCCGTATGTTCCGGCGGAATACCGATGCCGGTATCGGCCACCTTTAACACAACGTTGCCCGCGTCATTGCGCGCCGCCGAGAGCGTAATCAGGCCGCCAACGGGGGTATAACTAAACGCATTATCGACCAGATTCGTCAAAATCTGGGAAATCTTTTCGTAGTCGCCCCAAACCGAAAGATGCGGGTCCGCCAACGGCTCAACGGTCACATTCATCGGGCGTTTTTCATCTTCGGCCCGTTCGCGGACATGACCGGCCATCGCGGTCAGCAGATCGTCCACTTCGACCATGTTAAAGCGCAGTTCCATGCGTCCCTGATCAATCCGCGAAATGTCGAGCAAATCATTCACCAGGGTGCTCAGGCGATCCGCGTTTTGTTTGATCGTTTCCAGGAAGCGCTGCTGCTGCTCGCTGATGCCCCCGGCTGCACCCAACAGGAGCAGGTCCGCATAGCCCTTGATCGAGGTCATCGGCGTGCGTAGTTCGTGCGACACCGTCGCCACAAATTCACTCTTGAGGCGATCTACTTCGACTTCGCGCGTGATATCGCGGAAGATCGACACCGTACCCAGGAATTGATCGCCCATCTGCACCGGAGCCAAACGCACATTGATAATGCGTTCGTCTTCTAGATGGATTTCTTCATCCAGCACGTTCCCCTGTTCATACGCAGTGGGATCAGCCATCCAGCGTTCGACTGTCGCCGCCCAACGAGTCGTGCCCGTGCCATACAAGCCCGTGATGTGCGTCGTGGGGCGTCCGATCACATTGGTCGCCGGGATGCGCAAAATTCGCGTCGCCGCCTGGTTGAAGACGATCACATGACCGGTTTGATCAGCCACCATCACCCCATCCGCCACCGAGTCGAGGATCGCTTCACTCTTGGTCGCTTCGACCTGCTGTTCACGCAGCATCGCGCCCAACCGTTCGGCCTGATCGCGGATCAGGGTGTAGAGTTCGGCGTTGTTCATCGCGTTAGCGACCTGACTCGCCGCCGCCGTGACCAGCCGTAATTGATCCTGGCTGAAGGCGTCCGGCGTCTCGCTGAACAGCATCATCACACCAAGAATATCTTCGGTAGACTCAATCGGCGCGATCATCGCCGCACGCGGAATGTCATCGGCGGCGCTCAAACGCAGCCAGCGCGGGTCTTCTTGCACATCCTCCACGATCAATCCCTGACGCTGCTGGATCGCCCACCCCGCCAGACCTTCATTCAACCGGAGCGATGGCCCTTCGCCCTCCTCGTTGAAGACTTCATGCCAACCCATCACCGCGCGGAAGAACAACCGGTTCGCAATCGGATCAACCGCCAGGATCGCGCCCTGACTCGCGCCCACCGCGTCAGCCACCATTTCCAGCGCGCGGCCCAACAGTTTTTCCATATCGAGGCTGGTCGCCAGTTCGGTAGTGATCTGGTACAGCGTCGAAATATGTTGGCGTTCGCTTTCGAGTTCGCGCGTCCGTTCCTGCACACGCTGATCGAGTTCCTCGGCCAATTGCAGCGTTTGCTGGAAGAGGCGCGTGCTCTGGATCGAGACGCCTAACTGCGCCCCCACCGTATTCAGGATACGCTGATCGTTATGGCTAAAGGCCAACGGATTCTTATCATCGCGCACGGCCAGCACACCGATCACTTCATCACCACCAAACAACGGCACACCCACAAACCCACTACGGGGGTCCATCACCGTTTCAATGCCCAGGCTGCGCCGCACTTCGGGCAGATGTTCACCGGCCAGCAGCAAAGGCGCTTTTTGCTTGATGATGAGCGAAAATTCATCCTTCCCCAGCGATAACGGCAGCATCTCAATCGGTTCATCTTCGCGAACCGCCGTTGCCAACGGGAAACTGATCGATTCGAGGACCGGATCAAACAGCGCCACATACAAAATCTCGGCGTCGGTCAGGCTGGGCAGTTGCATATCCACCGCCGCCAGCAGTTGTTCGAGATTGTTCGCCCCGGCCAGCGCGCCGGACATATCATTGATGATGTACAGTTCTTCGACTGTGCGCCGCGTTTCGGTTTGCAGACGCGCATTCTCAATCGAGATCGCCGCCTGACTCGCCAATGTGCGGGCCAAACGCGCCGTTTCCGTCTTAAAATAGCGGCTCGGATCAAGCATTTCCAACTCGACCAGACCAATCGAAATTTCATTCACGATAAGCGGGATCAACATGCGTGAGGCGGCTTGATGCTGCACTAACAACGCGCGTTCCCCTTCGGGAATCGACTCATCATCGATCCGCACCGTTTTCATTTCGCGCTTACGCAGCGCTTCTTCGCGCAAAGGGTAATCGTCGAGCGAGATCATGGCCCCTTGCTGGTCGGCTTCGGATTCTTCGGGGCGCGTGCTGATCTCGCCGCGC
>JAFGJA010000563.1 GCA_016929355.1 Anaerolineae bacterium
GAGGGACAGCTTGACGGCAGGCGGCGCGGGTTGCTTGATGACGTAATCCTGGCCGGGGATGAGGTCCGCCGGGGATGCGTGCTCAATGCCGAACAAGCGCTGGTGCAACTGGTAGGGGTAATTGAGCGTCAGGTGATCTGTACCATTCCACAGACCGGCTTTGTTGAGTTCGAGCGCGACCATGACGGCGCGATGCCACGTCCCGTTATCGGATGGACCAGCGCCGATGGTGATGTTACGTGATCCGGTGGTGATGTGTGGGAGGGGTGGTGCTAAAACTTGAGTGGTCATGCGTAAAGGTCCTTTGGTAAATGTTCCGCATTCATGATTAAATTATAGCAGCGCTGCTATATATTGTCAATGCGAAACTATATAGAAAGCATATAGATTATCGTTGCGGCACGATAATTTTCTTGACAGGTGCGATAACTGATCTTATCATAGGGGGTATACGAAAGGAGGAGGGCCTTATGCAATTGAGAAACCGCCTCGCGGAATTGATGGCGGAGCATCACGTAAAAACGGGTGAGCGCTTGACGCAAACAAAGCTCGCGGAGGCAACTGGGATTGCACAATCAACGATCAGTGCCTACGTAAATAACAGCGTCACCCAGTACCACGCGGATACGGTGCTGCGCTTTCTTGTGTTTTTTGGCGTTGGGCTTTCTGATTTCCTGTTCGTCTGCGAAAATGAGAGCGAGAGCGAGCAGGGGCATCGGGTGGCCGTCGCGCTAGCTGGCTAACACGACGGCCCGGCGAGGACCGGTGAGGGCCGGTCCAGTACCTTAATGGTATTCTAACGCGCTGGCAGGAGAGTGCCACTGGTAGGATTGCCAGTGGGTCGGGGAAGTTTCCGGCATCGGATGTGACATTTGGCAGATCAAAAACGGGTTAAATGGCTGTTTATGGTAGGGGTGCAGTAAGTAAGAGCACTCTTACGCGCGAATCCGTGTTAGACTGTGGTTTAGCATGGAGGAACTTATTATGAAATACTGCCCCAATTTTCGAATAGCCGTTACCTAAAAAGCAAAAATCCCGATTGCGGGTCGGGATTTGCTTAACAACTTGGGGGCCAATGAGGACCTCCACTCAATTGTCCTCATTATGGCATACGCTTTGTCGGTATGTCAACCTCCTAACCGTTAAATTTTATAAGAATTCGGTGATCATTTGATTGATCACGATTTTACCGTCGCAATTCGCGTAGGTCAATTAAAAGTTAGTTTGAGTGTTTATGTTCTACAAAAATTGTTGCAACCGTTCTGGATAGCTCACATGATAATTTGAATAATTTAGATTAGAACATTAAAACAAGTATTAATTAATTGTTTCTTACTTTTTAAACAAATCGGAAGCTATTTTGTTGATTATATAGCGAAATGGCGTTATCCACCGAAAACAGGCGGGATCAACATAAATTGCGTCACATTGCTGATAGGCGTATCCAACCCCTGCAAAAAATCAATGTGGCGTCCGTCTACCAGAAATTGAATCCCTGTACCAAGTTGCCCATCGACACTGAGGACGCGATCACCAAGCGCCGGATTCACTTGCCGGATCGCATACAGCAGATCGCGCGCGGTGGCGTCATCATTCACGGGCACATCAATGGTTTTCGCATCGGCAATCGCGCGTAAGTTCGCGGATAGTTTCACGGTTTTGATGGTGGCAGTCATGAGGAACCTATCCTTTCTTGAGATGCGTTAGTGTTCGTCCCCTCTCCAGATTTGGAGAGGGGGTTGGGCGTGAGGTAAAAACGTTACCAGTTCGTATACGAATCGCTCATCTTGCGATATTCGATCATTTCTTCGCCGATCTCGCGCGCATACATGATAATTTCGGATGCTTCTTCGAGCGCGTCTGTCCATTGGAACGCTTCATCAAGTGTTTGCCCAATGGCGAAGCTGCCATGCCCGCGCAAAAACACGATCTTATACGATACTAGCGCTTGCGCGATGGTATCGGCCATTTGTTTGGTCCCGGAAGCAAATTCCACCGAGACAACAGGCACTTTTTTGAGCAGATATGATCCTTCGTTGTCAATCGGCACGATCTCATCCCGCGCCAGCGAGAGCGCAATCGAACGGCGGGGATGGCCGTGAACCACTGCCAGCGCAGGAGTCGCTTTGTAGATCGCGCGATGCACGATCAACTCAGTTGAAGCCAGGGCCACGCCGCTATCATTCTTATCCAGTCGCGTTTCGATGATGTCATGGGGTTTGAGGCGGCCCAACATCGCGCCACGCCGCTTGATCAGAATCCGGTCCCCAAAACGCACGCTGATGTTGCCGCCGTGCGATGAAATCAGGTTGTGTACGTACATATCACGACCAATGTCGCGGAACATTTCATAAACACGTTGATCAACTGCCATTACGATAACACTCCTTCACCAACCAGATCGATCAGTCGCAATTCTTCCAGTTTGTTCGGTTTGGGTACGCCGTTTTCGTCCCAACCGCGCCCCCGATAATATTCCGCCAACATCGGTTCGAGATGACTCACCCATCCTTTACTCGCGCCCCCCGCCGGTTCGGTCAGCAAACGCGGCGGCAGCGTGTCATGCTCACGTCCGAAACCTTCACGGATGTTATACAGGCGTTCCATGTTCCAGATACGCTCGCCCGTCTGGATCAGTTTGCCAGTGGGGTAGTTGATGCCGGTCAGGGCTGTGAGCGCGCGCGCAAAGTATTCTTCGGCCACGGCGATATTGGCGAATTTACACGCGACCAGCGAATCGAGAACGCCAGCCGAATTTTGGTGGAGGATCACAAAGCTGGCTTTGCCCTGTACCTGGAAACGATCAATCAATTTGGGCAGGCCCAATACTTCGGCCCCCAGCATATTACCGCGCATGTGGCAGCCGCCACGATTGCTCGTTGCAAACAGCAAGCCCTGGCCCTGCATCCCGCGCGCATCGTAGGCGGGCATTTCGAGGCTTTTCACGCTCATTGACAGTTCCGGCGCGCCGAATTTCGCGGCCAGACGCGCACTGCCTTCGGCCAGTTCATCGCCCAAATCGCGGCGGTAGGCGGTGTCTTCCATCGCCTTGACCAGCAAATCGGCGCGGCCAAACCGCAGATCGCTGTCCAGCAGGCCGCGTTCGGTGAGTTCCATTGCGCACGCAATCGTGGACCCGGCGGAGATCGTATCCATGCCCAGATCGTTACACACATACCCGGCTTCGGCAATGGCTTCGATGTCGCTCACGCCGCAGGCTGCGCCAAAGGCCCACATGGTTTCGTATTCGGGGCCTTCGCCCTCTTTGCCATTTGACGTTTTGGTCAGGCGTGTGCAGGCAATCGGACACGCCCAACACGCATCATTTTTGACCAGGATTTGCTCGGTCATCGCTTCGCCGCTAATAGCTTCAGCGTGTTCAAATTCCGTTTCCTGGAAATTGCGCGTCGGCAGCGCGCTAATGGCATTGAGGATGTTCATCATGACGGCGGTCCCAAATTCGGGGAGCGCCTGCGACGTGATCGGATTCGCTTTAAGCATCTTGGTTGCTTCATACTGCACAAACCGGAAACGATCTTTATCCTCAAACTCGACTCGTTCGTTACCTTCGCACACAATCGCCTTGAGATTCTTACTGCCCATCACCGCGCCAGGACCACCGCGCGCCGCCGCCCGCGAGACATCATTCATGATCGCGGCAAAGCGCACGAGATTTTCACCCGCCGGACCAATGCACAAGACATTGCGCTTATTTTTGTTCTGACCGAGCGCTTCAGAGGTTTCTGAAACTGTTTTGCCCCAGAGATGAGAGGCGTCTTTGATTTCGACTTTTTCCGGCGATATTTCCATGTAAACGGGTTTTTCGGCGCGGCCCTTGATGATCATCAGGTCGTACCCGGTCCGCTTGAAGCGCATTCCCCAGTACCCGCCGGAATTCGCGTCCAGCACCGTGCCGGTTTGCGGCGATTTGGTGCTGACCGAAAACCGGTTGCTGGTTTGGAATCCAGTTCCGGTGATCGGCCCGGTGGCGATGATCAGCACGTTTTCAGGATCGAGCGGTTCAACTTCCGGCCCAACTAAATCCCATAACAGCCGCGCCCCGATGCCACGCCCACCGATAAAATCACGCGCGATGTCCATATCGAGCGTATCGGTGGTGATCTCGCCGGTGGTCAAGTCTACAATGAGAGTTTTCCCTGTCCAGCCATTCATACCATGTACCTCTTTGTTATAGATTAACGATAAAAGGGGGTAGGATTGCTCCTGTAAATTACCTGATTCC
>JAFGJA010000564.1 GCA_016929355.1 Anaerolineae bacterium
GCGTTATTACAAAGGGCAAATCGAATGGGCGGTGCAGCACGCCGCTCACATGCTGGTGATCTCACAATCCACCGCCGATGATCTGCAAAATCTGCTGCATATCGCACCGGAAAAAATGACGATTCACTTGTTAGGCGTCAACGAGCAGTTCAAGCCGCTACCGGCAGCAGATGTGCGCGCCGTGACTGCCCATCACAAGCTGCCCGACACGTATATTTTGTTCGTTGGCACATTTGAGCCGCGCAAAAATATCGCCGGGTTGCTGAATGCTTATGCCATACTGCGCGCGGCTGTGCCAGATGCACCGCCGTTGGTCCTGGTCGGGCGGCGCGGGTGGCTGTACCAGGATATGTTTGCCCAGGTGGACGCGCTGCATCTCGCGGATCATGTGATCTGGCTCGAAGATGCGCCATTTGATGATCTACCCGCGATCTATAACGGTGCAGCCGCGTTAGTGATGCCTTCCTTTTATGAGGGCTTCGGCCTGCCCGCGCTCGAAGCGATGGCTTGTGGCACGCCGCCCATTGTCTCCAACCGGAGTTCACTACCCGAAGTCGTGGGTGATGCGGGATTGTTGATCGATCCCGATCAGCCATCCGAACTGGCGGAAGCGCTCCGGCGCGTGCTGCAAGATAGCGATCTCCATGCCCAACTGCGTGCCCAAAGCCTGTTACGCGCCGCCACCTTTACATGGCGCAAAACGACTGAATCCGTGCTACAGGTCTACCAAAATTTGCTCTAGGATAAACGCCATGCGCATCCTTTTTCTCACGGCTCAATTACCCGAACCCCCTCACGCCGGGGGCACATTACGCACGAATGGCCTAATGCGGCATGTCCACGCCGCCGGACATGACATCCACCTGCTCAGTTTTGCCACAAACGATCAGTTCACAAGTAATCAAACTGCGCTGAAAACCTTTTGTGACCGGGTGGAGATCGTGCCACCCCCGCACCGCCGCATTAGCCAGCGCTTGCGCGATCTACTGCTAACGAATCTGGCCGATATGCAGCGCCGGTTTTATTCGCCCCAATACGCGGCAAAACTGGCCGTGCTGTTGGACAACCAGCCCTTTGATCTCATCCAGATCGAAAGCCTGGAAATGGCCGCGTATTTGCCGGTGATCCAACGCAAAGCGCCCAATATCCCTGTGATCTACGATTCCTTCAACGCCGAATTTGACCTACAGCGCAGTGTGTTTGAGGCCGAACGCGGCGATCTGCGGCGGCTGCCCGGCGCGATCTATTCGCTGATCCAGTGGCGGCGGCTGATCCGGTTTGAACGCGAAGTATGCCAATCCGTCGCGCATACTATCGCCGTATCTGATGCCGACGCGGCGTCATTCCGCGCATTAGTGCCCGACAGCCCGGTGAGCGTAGTCCCCAACGGTATCAACACGCAGGATTACGTGCAGTACGATTCGAGTCTGAATTTGGGCGATGGCGCGTTAGTTTTTACCGGCTCGATGGGCTACCGGCCCAACGTAGACGCGGCGGTCTGGTTTGCGGACCAAATTTTGCCCCTGATCCGCGAGCGCGTGCCGGAGGCTAAATTTTTCGTGGTGGGCAGCAATCCCCACCCGCGCCTGGATACGCTGCGCGAACGCGCTGACGTAGAAATTACCGGATGGGTCCCGGACGTGAATCCGTTTTTGCACGCGGCCACCGTGTATGTCGTGCCTATGCGGATGGGAAGCGGAACGCGCCTTAAACTGCTGCAAGCGATGACCGCCGGGAAAGCTGTCGTTTCCACTCCAACCGGCGCACAGGGCTTATACACGCAAGACAATACCGAATTACGGCTGGCTGATACCGCCGCCGCCTTTGCCGATGCGGTGAGCGGTTTGTTGCAGCATCCCGATCAGCGCCGCGCACTTGGTGCAGCCGGGGCAGAATATGTCAAAGCCAATTATGATTGGTCCGTGATTGCGCCGAAACTGCTGCGGGTCTATGATGAGATCATGAGCAACAAAACCAAGTAAGGACAAGCAGCAATGAGCAAACACCAACCCCTATGCCCCAAACCCGGTCATCATGTACAGTTGGCCGATTATGATCCCAGCTATAAAGGCGAGTATCCCGATAAAGATTCGGCGCGAGATCAGCTCAAATCCAACCGGGACCGGCTGCGCGAACTGCAAGAAGTCCTCTGGGCGGAAGGCAAACATGCCCTGCTGATCATCCTGCAAGCGATGGATGCGGGGGGCAAAGATGGCACGATCCGGCACGTTATGAGCGGCGTAAATCCGCAGGGTGTGCAAGTCACGAGTTTTAAAGTCCCAACTCCCGAAGACCTTGCGCATGATTTTCTCTGGCGGATTCACCAACACACGCCCCCGCGCGGCTCGATTGGCATTTTCAACCGTTCGCATTACGAAGATGTGCTGGTCGTGCGTGTGGAAAATCTCGTCCCGCCGGAGGTCTGGAAAGTGCGTTACGATCACATCAATAATTTTGAGCGCCTGCTGGCTGATAGTGGCGTGACGATCCTTAAATTTTTCCTGCACATCTCCAAAAACGAGCAAAAAGAACGCTTTGCAGCGCGGCTGAATGAACCGGACAAAAATTGGAAATTCTCGCGCGGGGATTTGAAAGTACGCGAAAAATGGGATCAGTACATGGCGGCGTATGAAGACGCCCTGACGCGCTGCAATACCGGATATGCCCCCTGGCACATTGTCCCGGCCAACCGCAAATGGTATCGGAATCTGGTGATCTCAAACACGATCATCGAGACACTGGAAAGCCTGGATATGCAATATCCCGCGCCGGAACCCGATCTCGACCAGATCGTGATCCCCGATTGAACAGTACCGACACAAACACCGGGCGAATCGAGATGATCCGCCCTAATTTTTCTGTTAAGCCGCTTGGTTCAAATCATCCAGCAGCGACAGAATAGAGGCGTTCGCCGGAATATCACGCATCGAATCGCCGTGATGCGAAAAATGGACCTGCCCCTGCTTATCGATCACGAATAAGGCAGGCATCCGGCCCAATTTGAGCAATTTCACCTGCTGATCATACAGATCAGCAACGTGGTGTTTAGGATCGGGCAAACCCACAAACGGCAAATTCTCCTTGTCCCAATAGCGCTGGAACGGTTCTTGATCCTCTGGTCCTACGACCAGAATCACCGCATCCCGACTCACAAATTCTGCATAGTCCTGGCGCAACTGCGCCATGTGCCGTTGGCAGAACGGTCAGGCAAAACCTCGATTAAATACCAACACCACATGCTTTTCACCGCGATAATCCGCCAGACTGACTTGCTGTCCGTCTTTGTCTGTGATCGTGAAATCCGGTGCTTCAAATGTGTTCATGATTGACCTCATAGCTACGCATTGAGCATATTTTTTCCATATATCCACACAGAATATACACAAAACATGAACAAATTACAACGTTGCCAGCATCCCCAGATCAAACGCTTCCAGCGAATCCAGCACCAGATCGGCTTTGGCTAACGTTGCCGCATGGGGCCGGTGATACGCGCCCGGTACGGCGATCACATGCACACC
>JAFGJA010000073.1 GCA_016929355.1 Anaerolineae bacterium
CGTTTAGGTCGCTTGGATAAGGGTTTCTTTCGCTCATGCCCCCAGTTTATCGACTCATTTCAGACTTTTCAAATGGCCTCTAAAACGACGTTATTATACCGCTTGTGTTTTTCCGGTAAAACCGGGACAATTCTACAAATCACCCTCGCAGGCGCGCGACGTTTGGCGCACGACAAACGTAATAGTTAGCTAGACTATTCTCCAAGGGAGGGATTTTTATGATTAAAACTCGGCTTCGCAAAATCTTGCGCGATGTCTGGGCCCGTAAAGGCCGGACCCTGTTGGTGTCAACGGCCATTCTCATCGGTGTGACCGGCACTATCGCGTTGTTCTCCATGAGCGATGTGCTTATTAGCCAGCTTAGAGAAGACATCAAAGAAGATGAATTGACGATGGCCCAGGTGTCGGTCACGGTCAAAGAGGGGTTGCAGACGGATGATGTCGCCTATATGCAAACCCTGAGCAAGATCGGTGGCGTGACTGCCGTCCAGACGGGGTTTGAAGAAGTTCCGTTATACTTCAAAGTTGACCCGGCAGATGAAAAATTCAAAGAAGGCTATGGTCAGGCGTATCTGGTGTTGAGTGAGGATGGCACGCAGCTCGTAGACGCGCCCTTTGACGCGCCAGCCCCGATTGAACCGTTCCGCTTATTAGAGGGTGGCGCGTGGCCCACCGTCGGGCAAAATGAACTGCTGGTTGAGCGGCGGATGGCTGACGAATACGATCTCAAAGTGGGCGACACGCTCTATATGCGCGCGCTCAGTCCTTCGCGCGATCCTGAACACTTTGGCGAAACCAGCACTACTGAAGCCTGGGCCATTTCCGGGATTGTTTTTGATGCCTACGGGCTTTACCCAGATGTTTCCATTTTCACCCGGTTTTCCGATGGGGCTTACTTACGCGGCGTGGATGAAGTCAATGATTTCTGGTTCCGCTTTACCGATTTCGTCCTGGCCGATGATGTCACAAAAGAGATCGAAGACTATCTCGCCACCGATACCGCGTATAAACGAGCCTTTACGGAAAAGCAAAACCCCGAAGAGAACCAACTGATCGCCAACGCGGAATTATTCGCCAACCTGATGAGTTTTCTCGCGCTAATTTCGCTGGTCGTGTCCGGCTTTCTGGTGATCAACGTGATTACCTCGCTCGTCACCGAACAAAAGCAGCAAATCGGCGTGATGAAGGCCATTGGCGCAACCAAGATCGATAACTTCCTGATTTATTCCGGGATCGCGTTTGCCTATGGGATCATTGGCGTGATTCCCGGCGTCATATTGGGTATTCCGTTGGGTAATGTGGCTGCACACGGTCTTGCCCCGCAGCTTAACACGGTGATCGAAGGCTTCCAGTTTTCACCCGGTTCCATCATTCTAGGCGTCGTCGTGGGCCTCGCCGTGCCGGTGATCGCCTCGCTGCTCCCGGTTTTTAATGGCACGCGCGTGCAGATTTTGGACGCCATGACCGATCTCGGTATTGATGCCAATTACGGCACTGGCCCGATTGCGCGCTTCATTGGCAAGCTGCCGATCCCGATCACAGTACGCCAGGGGTTAAGTAATGTGAGCATCAAGAAAAGCCGTCTGGCTTTCACGGTGATTACGCTCGCGGTGGCGGTAGGTGCGTTTATGGGCATCTTCGCCCTGTTCGAATCGCTGACCGACGGTATCGACGTTTTTCTGGATAGTTGGAACATTCATGCGGGCATCTTCCCCACAGAATCGATTCCCTCGGAGCAAGCCGTTGGGCTGCTTGAGAACAACTTTGCGGATCGCATTAACCCCGTCCAGCCGGGCTTTATGCAGCAGGTCGAATTCGAAGGGTACGAACCGGAAATGGGCACGGGCGGCCCGCCAGGGATTTTCGCCTATGGGTACGATATCACCAGCGATGATCCGGCCTTTTTGTTCGAACTCACCGAAGGGGAAACGCTCACCGAAGAAAATGCGGCGGATGGCCTGATCCTGGCGAGTTTGTTAGCGGCCAATATGGATAAAACCGTTGGTGATACCGTCGTGATGAATGTCCCCGGTAAATCGCAGGAATTTACAGTGGTCGGTATTGCCGATTTCCCGATTGATCAACTGTGGGGCGATTGGCGCACATTGGCGCTGCTGGGCGATTCAACGATCAACACCATTGACTCCGCTGCGCCAGACATCCTCGCCATGATGCCGGACGACGCGCGCGGTTTGATGCAATATATGACCAAATACCTGACGGTAGCTCAGGTTGATGGAGTTGACGCTGCCGAAGGCATTATGATCATGGGCTTTAAACCCGCTGCCGCCGACATCATCCAAATCGATGCCGGGGAGTTTGTCACGGCGGGCGAACCGGGCATCATGATCAGCAGTGCTATGGCCGCCAGTGGCGGGTACGCGCTTGGTGATACCCTGACGCTCTCCTCCACAACTCCCAGTGGTGAGAAAAATGCCGAGTATCCTATCGTGGGTATCTTCAGTCTGCCAATAGGTGGAGATGCGGCGGCGCAAGCGGATGCCGCCGGGGATGCACCGGACGGTGGCATGGCATTTTTCACCAACATGATCGGGATGTATTGGATGGATGCCGCCACCTTTGACGGGGCAACAGTTGAAACCGAACCCTTGCCGATGGGCTACTTCATCACCGTGCCCGAAAATGATCCAGCCGCCGACGAAATCACCGATCTGGTGGATGAGATGAACGAAACCTTCCGTGACCAGGGGATCAACACCGTCAGCTTCAACTTCATCGAACTGACCGACGAGATCAGTCAGGCGTTCTTCACCATCCAGGCGATTCTGAGCGCGGTAGCCGGTTTGATCGCGCTGGTCGGGGCGTTGGGCTTGCTGACCACGCTTTCGATGAGCGTCTTTGAACGCCAGAAGGAAATCGGCGTGATGCGCTCTATCGGGGCTGGCTCGATGACAGTAGCGATCCAATTCCTGACCGAAGGCATCGTCGTGGGTCTCGTGTCCTGGTTGGTCGGGATTCCGCTCATGATCTTGATCCAGTACGCGCTGCTGGACATCACGGGCTTTAATGAAACATTCCCATTCCAGTTTTCTGTCACGGCCACTGTTGCGGGCCTGATCGGGATGCTGGTTGTCACCACGATTGCGAGCCTGTGGCCCTCTTTGGGTGCGGCGCGCAAGACGGTATCCGACATTTTGCGTTACCAATAAGCGCCTGCTTATTACGCTCCGCAAACATACTTGCACCTGCGCCGCGCGGCACAAACCTGTGCGTAGTTGGCGTGGGTGCAATTTTTTTCCTGCAAAACGACCTCAAGCGCGCTTCTGATTCTCCTGCTACCATTAAGGGCAAACCATTAAACGTGTTAGGAGGAGCGTATGCCCCCTGAAATCCTATCCACACCAGAATTTGAGCGTTTGCTGGCGCTGCATGATGAAGCAGACCTGGAATACACCTCGTCACCCGACACGCCACTGATGCGCTTATTGACCACCATTGATCGTGGGCAGTTATCCCAACTGATCACCGAGCAGCACTGCCAACCCGGTGAGGTGATCTGCTGGGAAGGCGATACCGGCGATGCCATGTATTTGATCCGCTCCGGGCGCGTCATGATCCTCAAGGGCGATCTGGCATCCCCAACCATGCTCGGCTATCGCGGTCCTGGCGAAACGCTCGGTGAAATGGCCCTGCTCGAAGGGCAGCCCCGTTCCGCGACCAATATCGCGCGCGATGACGTGCGGTTGCTGCGGATCAGCCGGGAAGCGTTTCACGCCTGGTTGAGCAGTTCCCCCGCCGTGGGCATGAGCATCATGGCAACGCTCAGTTCCCGTTTGCGCTCTGCCGATAATGTGCGCACCGCCTCCCAGCAAGGCAAACAAAAACTGGTCCAGCAAGTTAACCAATTGAAAGACGAAAAAGAACAACTTCTCGAAATCCAGCGCTTACAACAGGAAACCAGCGATCTGATCGTCCACGATCTGCGCAATCCGCTAGGTGTCATTTACGGCTCGATCAATATGCTTGAACTGGTTTTGCCGGAGGATACTTATCACGAAAACCGCGAACTGCTCGATTTAGCCCTTTCCGCCTGCGAACGGATGCAGCGCCTCGTGGATTCGCTGTTAGATGTTGCCAAGTTCACTACCGGCGAAATGCCGATGGTCCTGACCGATGTCGAATTAGCCCCCATTCTCGCCGAAAATGCGCACCGGCAGTCGGTTGTGGCGAGCAATCGCGGGGTCGTGTTGGAAGTTGTGGTCCCCGATGATTTACCCCGCGTGCCCGTGGATGCCGAAAAATTAGATCGTGTACTGACGAATTTACTGGATAACGCCCTCAAATACGCGCCGGATAACAGCCAGATCACCATTGCGGCGGACCTGGATACGGACCATGTGATCGTGAGCATCACCGACCAGGGACCGGGCATCCCGGCGGATCAGCGCCAGCGCATCTTTGATCGCTTCGCCCAGGTGGATGACGAAAAACCCCGGCGGCGCGGCTTCGGCCTTGGTCTGACTTTCTGTAAATTGACTGTTGAAGCGCACGGGGGCACGATCTGGGTCGAACCCGGACCGGAGGGCATAGGTAGTTGTTTTTCGTTCACGCTGCCCCTGCATTAATGATCATGCCCTTACGCTAAATCATACCCGCCACTACGCGGGTATTTTGGGGGTTCTTTGCATATCCCCGCGAGTCGGACTACTTTAATGGTTTTGAATAGTCATTCCTCAATTAGCGCACTATCAAATTGAGCCAATTGATGCGCGAGAGCAGGCACATCAACGATGATGGGTGGGCGATTAAATTGGTAGCGTCCATGAAAGTTGCTATGTTGCCCTGGGGCAACATAGCCTTGTCGCTAATTTTACGTTGCCCTGGGGCAACATATAACACATAGTGGCGCTTTATTTTTTAAGTGCTTAATCGCCAAACAGCACAGTCAGTGTCGGGAAAATGAACAGTCCGTACAGCGCGTATTGCACAAACAAAGCCACCAGCGCCAGCCCCATATAGCGGCGGGTGACCGGCTTGCGCTCTGTGCTAAATTGGTGGACGGTTAACCAATAGGCCATTTGCGGAAACATGCCGTAAATGCACATGACGAGCAGCGCCAGTAAACCCCCAATGATCGGACTACCAATGATGCCTAGCAGGATCGCGCCGCTTTGCTCCACCACGATCCCGAATACACCTGTGATCAAAAACACTTGCCGTGACGTATACGCTATCCGGCGCAGCAGCAGATACCATGTCACAATCACGAAGGTGTAGTACACCGCGCCCATGATCAAATCTGCGATGGGATTGGGGTTGAGCAGAATTCGTTCATCGGGCGGCAGATCGAGATTGTCCAGAATAGCGAAGGATTCGACCAGCAACCCGAAGGTGACTCCGAGCGCGATATAAGCGTTTGGGATCGACCAGTGATCGATCCAACGGCGCAGCCGGGCGCGTAACAGGTACACCAAAAGCCATAGACTGAATGCCAACCACATCGGGTCTTCCAGCGCATTCAGCAGCGTGATCGCCACTGCGATCCAGGGCATTATCCGGCGCATAAATCGTATGATGCGGCGCAGGCCATTTATAATCATAAAATGTTATCCTGATGGACTTTCATAATGATTCTATAGTGTTGTGATCAATCATTGTGATCAAAAGTGGGATCAAAAATTTCGATCAAAAAAGACCTCGAATCACACCCCCCTACTGTGGTGATTCGAGGTCAGTTTCTGCGCAAAAATCAGCTAAAAACGCACCGGAACGCGGCGTTCGTTTATCATGATAAAACGCATGATTTCTGATGAGTGGGGGAGTGAGGCCGCTTCGGGTTCCAAATTGCGCTTGGCCCACATCCGGCACGCATCGCTGCGCCACTTGCGGCGCGGCCCGTTGGGGATGTGCGCCGGGACCATGCACCCTGCCCTACCGCACGCACAGGGATAAGGCTTGATCGCCTGCGCTACGTCCGGTGAAATGATAACGCGCTCGCCATCTGCTTGATAACACACGATCATCCCGGCGGCGGTGGCGATGTCATCCGAGGTGAAACCCGTCCACGCCAGCCAATCCGCGAATTGATCACAGGTGCGGATCGCGGGTTTGAACGATTCATACCCGTGCAGCGCGCGCCGGAAAACCGCCACGCTCACGCCAACGTCGTTCGCGGCTTGAATTTGATCCGCGCTGCTGGTGGGATTGTAGCCCTGCACCATCATGCCCAACTTGACCAGATCGCTTAATTTCGGGCGCGTACCCGCCAGCGCGATCACGTTGGCGAGTGACATGCGTAACCAGCGTGCGGTTTGGAAAAAGGTGGTGATCGGCAGCTGCCCTATATTTTGGTGGCTGATCAAGCGGCACAAATCGCCCGGCGTGATGCCAATATCATCGACCACGCCGCGCACGGTGTAATCGCGTATATGCACGTAATGCAAAAAACGCCGCTTAACGATACCGGAAAGCGTTGGGTGTCGCATAACCTCGGCTTATCCTCGACTGCTCGATTAGCGAAAGATGCCTAGCGATGCGAAATCGCGTCTTCGAGAATTCGGCGAAACTCGGCGGGGGCTGGCAGTGGTTTATACATCAGGCTATCTGCCGCCGCAAGATCAACCGCTTCCTTTTCCTCACGCGGCGTCAGGTGATAAGCTGTCATCAGCACAATGGCCGTTTGCCCTAATACCGGACTTTCCCGCAAGCGCTGTCCGATCTCTGGCCCACTGACACCGGGCAGCCGAATATCTAAAAGCGCCAATTCTGGAATGTTCGTTTCCGCGCTGCCATTATCGACATCATCGATCCATCTGACCGCATCCGTGCCGTTGGTAAACGCGACGCCATCAATGCTCCAGATTTCGAATAATGCCAACAATGTATCGTACAAATCGGGTTCGTCTTCTACGACCATCCAAGTGGACATGTGAACCGTCTCCCTAGTGCGCACAGATAAAAACGAGAGTGTTTGAGAGTGCGGCTAATTCTATTACAAACCAGGCTGAATTGCTACATCAGGTGCGTTAATCGCGTAATTGCCGGATGACGGCGATATGCTGCGCCAAATGTTCGCCATAAGCGCTGGTGTTATGACGCGCGGCGTCGCGTTCCCAGGTGGCGAGATGCGCCCCCTGCTGCTTAATCTGCGCAGCGCTGGCGTTCGCATCGCCCCAATCTGGCAGGTTATTGGCTAAGGCATAATGCAGGTATGCCAGATACAACTGGATCGCGCGCGGCGTTGTTGTTTTTTGTAGCGCATCCTCTAAGGTGATTTGCAGGCTGGCGGCAAAATCACCCATACGCTCGATCTGGGCGCGGATCACGTAAATTTCATCCGGGATGCGGTAAAAGCCGAGCGTATCAAGTGCGCCCAAAAATCGGCCCTGGTGCATGAGCGCTACCGCCAGCGCATGACGTGCGCGCCAATGGCCCGTCCCCAGGCCCAGCGCGGCGCGTGCGAGTTCTTCCGCATCGGCATAATAGCCGAGTTCACCGAGCGCCAGCGAGAAGCCGCAAAAAGATTCAACAGGCGCATCCTGGTCTTCACACATCGTTTCACCGAGGTTTGCCGCGTCATCAAAATGTTCATCTTCCAGCAAGTTCCAGAGTTCGCATAACTGCGGATCATCGGGTTCCGGTTCGGACGAAAAAAATACACTCATAGTGTTTAACGACTCTTATCATGAACGATACCGTCATTGTACGCAGGAAATCGCCAAAACACAATGATTTACGCGGGAATGAAGGGCTAATCATCCAGCACGGCGATGCGCAAATATCCGGTGATGGGGTCCGTATACGCGCGGCTGGCGACATCATACGCGCGCTGGATATTTTCAGGGGTCAATACAGCCGCCGGGGAGCCATTCGCCAGAATTTCACCCTCACGCATCAGCACCAGGCGATCACAGAAACGCGCTGCCAGTTCGAGATCATGTACGGCGGCGACAGCGCCTAAACCCTCATGCTGCACCAGATTACGGACCAGTCCCAAAATCCCGATCTGGTGTTGGATGTCGAGATTCGCGGTGGGTTCATCGAGCAGCAGCAGGCGTGGTTCCTGCGTCAGCGCACGCGCGATCAACACGCGCTGCCGTTCGCCGCCGCTCAAGGTCCCGATCAAGCGCTCCGCCAGATCGAGCGTATTCGTGCGCTGCATGGCGCGCTGCACGATCTGCCGGTCACGCTGCGTTTCGAGTTCGAAACGGCTCAGGTACGGGTTGCGTCCCATCATCACGATTTGCTGGACCGAAAACGGAAAATCGAGCGCCGTGATCTGCGGCACTTGCGCGATGATCTGTGCGATCTGGCGGGTGGAATAGCGTTGCAGGAGTTTATCCAGCAGTATGATCTGCCCCTTTGCCCCGGACCACAAACCACTGATTATTTTGATCAGGGTGGATTTACCCGCGCCGTTGGGACCGATCAAGCCCACCAATTCGCCTGCCGCCACTGCAAACGTCACCTCACGCAAAATGACATTGCCATCATGCACGTAATGAATGTGTTCCGCTTGTAGCAGGGATGTGGTGTGTGTTGCGGTCACTCGGCGGCCTCGGCAAATACGTCTGGATACAGAAGCCGCGCCACATCTTCCACGCCCAGCGCCATGTAATGGCTCACATTGGTGAGGTGCGCATCATTGATCGCATAGACGCGCCCATTTTGTACGGCTTGCAATGTGCTGAACACCGGATCATCGGTGAACCACGCCAATGGATCATCCATCTCGGCAAACCATGTGCCCAACAGGATCACGTCAGGATCGGTTGCCAGGATAAATTCTGCGTTGATCAAGGGGTATGCGCCCATCACTGCATCCGCGATCACATTCACGCCGCCTGCCATGTTGATAATCTGATCGACGGTGCTGCCGGGGCCATAAGTCACACCGCCCGGTTCATAATACAACACGCGCACCGGGTCTTGATCGGCGATCAATGTCTGTATGGTGGCAATTTTGTCATCCATCGCGTGAATCAGTTCTTCAGCGCGGGCTTCCTCGCCCGTAACCTGGCTCAACAAACGAATATTGGCGCGGATTTCGTCAATGGTGTTGAACTCCGTCAGCACAAACACCGGCACAGCCGCATCTAATAACTGATCCACCGTTGCGGGATCGCTGTAACTCGCCATGATGACCAGATCGGCATCCAGGCTGATCAACTGTTCCGCGTTGCCGGTCAGATCGGTATGGGCAATGCCCGCCAATTCCCCAGCTACATTGCTAATGGCCGGGTTATCGGCAAAATACGTGACGCCGAACAAACGTTCTTTTTCGACTAGATCGAGCAAAATTTCATCCGAGCCCAGTGTGACCGAGGCGATGCGCTTCGGCGGCGCAGTGAGCGTAACCTCGCGCCCCAATCCATCCGTGACGGTGCGCGGAAAACGCCCGGAATCGCCGCAAATCGCGTCAAACGTAAAAATAGGCAGCGTGGCCTCCGGTTTCGTGTTATCACGCCACCACCAGCCCTCTACATCGCCCTGAGCGACAGTGTAACTACTCGCACCAGTGGCGCTGTATGTCCAATTAGCCTGATCGCTCAGATGAAAATAGGTCCAGTACGCGCAGGATGTGCCACCCTCGCATTGGCAGAAGCAACTTTCGTCCGGCGGCGTACAGCCATCATCCCCGATTTTGCAGACGGTTTCGCCCATGAATCCGGCGGAAGTGGTGATGTCCAATCCCGTAGCCCGGATCGCTTCGGCCCCGGTAGGATTGTCGCCCGCCAGTGTGACACAATAGGTTGCTGTCGCTCCATCCGCGCCTTGCACGACCACGCCCACCTGAATCGCGGCGGCGGGGTTATCGGGTGTATCGTCCTGCGCAGTGGCGGTTCCAATCATCCCACCGATGCATAGGCTCAGAATAATCAGGCCAAAGTATGTGATACGCTTGATATGCATGTCTTGTCCTCAGCGAAAGTGTGTGGTTGTAGGGATGTGTGATGCTATTTAAGAGATTAATGAGGGTAAACACGCTGTAGGGGCGAGGCGACGCCTCGCCCTGGGCGACCCGGTGGGTCGCCCCTACAATATCCCTGATAATTATTTAATCTGCATCTATGCCCCGTAGGGTTGCCCCACACTGGGCTTCATCGTACCCCTGATTCCCCCTCTCCATGCGATGGAGAGGAGGTTAGGGGGTGAGGTTCCTAAAAAACAGCAATCGTGCGCCGGTTGCGCCACAGCAAAAAGATGAAAAATGGCCCACCCACCAGCGCGGTCACGATGCCTACCGGCAGCAGTTCCGGTGCGATAATCGAACGCGCCAGCGCATCCGCCAGGACCAGGAATGCCGCACCGCCGATCATGCTGACCGGTAATAACACGCGATGATCCGGCCCGATCACGAGGCGCAGCATATGCGGCACGATCAAGCCCACAAAGCCAATCGCCCCGGCGATGCTCACCGCCGAAGCGGTCATCAAACTGCTGAGCGCCAGCAAAATTAAGCGGGTGCGCGGCACATTCACACCGAGGGCTTGCGCGTTTTCTTCGCCAATGACCATCAAATTGAGATCGCGGCTGTAGAGCAAAATGAGCAGCGTCGATATGAGGATCGGCCACTTGGCAACGTGGAAATAATCCCAACCGCGCCCCTCCAAACTGCCAACCAACCATGAGAGAACTGCGCGCATCGAGTTAAAATCCGCCGAACGCAGCAGCAGCAGCGACGTGATCGCGCCCATAACGGAGTTGAGCGCGACGCCTGCCAGCAGCAGCGCCGCGAGATTCGTCCGCCCGCGTTGTAATGAGAGCGCATACACCGCCATTGCCGTAATCAGCGCGCCCACAAACGCCGCCGCCGGGATGCGCCACAGGGCGTTACCTAACGGCCCACTGGTCAGCAGCCAGCTATCGCCCAGCGTGGCAAATTGCGTGATCGCCAGCACAACGCCCAACGATGCGCCTGCGCTCACGCCAATAATGCCCGGATCGGCGAGCGGATTACGGAACAAGCCCTGCATGGTGGCCCCGGCGCAGGCCAACGCGCCGCCGACCAGTGCCGCAACCATCAACCCTGGCAGGCGCACCACCGTCACAATGCGATAGGTTGCGCTGGTCACATCCACGCCGCGATCCCAACCTGCGTATTGCAGCAGCGCGTCGGCTACATCGCCTGCCGGAATCGTGGTGGGACCAGTCGAGGCGGCATACACCATTGCGCCGAACAGCAGCAGCGCCAAAACACCGCAGACGATTAACAGGCGCGGCACAATGCCGAAATTCGCTAACAAAAAGCGAGGGTGGCGGCGTGGGCTGGAGTCAACCGGTGAAATGACAGCGCTACTCATCAGGCGATCCTGTTTTTCTAAGCGGGGTTGGGGAATCAAAACCCGGTCATAATCAAGACCGGGGAGGGGCGTAGATGACATGCGGTATTTGCAGATCAGCCAGGCTCCAACCCCTATCCGCGAAGGTCGAAACGCTTAATACGCGCACAAGAGAGGGGCGTCCGGGCTTACAAGATGAGATGATTCAGAGTCTTGTTTACCGTTGCGGGTCAGCGCAGGACTTACACCTGCTTCGCCATCACGCCGCAATGCAATTTTTGTGCATTTTCGCGTGACACTTTGCCATCCGGGGCGAAAGTCTCTCTCGTGTTCTAATGTATCTTCAAGCTTGCAGCAAAGATAGCATTAAAATGGTGGGTTTGCAACGTCCTCATAAAAAATACAGCCGATCCGCGTGAACCGGCTGCATCTACTTCTAATGGAGAAAATATGTAGATTTGGCATGATCTCACGTAGGGGCGAACCAATGTGTTCGCCCTGGGCCGACACGCTGGTTGGCCCCTACATGGGGCCACTTTTAATTGTTTTCTCCATAATACCCTTATTGAGTAACGGTTTCCGGCCTCAATAAGCTGACTTCCCCTCGCCATGCGTGGCGAGAGGGCTGGAGGGGGAGGTCTATTGAATCACCATCGGGATAAATTCGTTGTCGGTGTCATCGCCCAGGCGCATGATGAAGGAAATGCCACTGGTGTTCAACACATGCAGTTGGTAATTGTCATCACCGATGCGATTCGGGTTGTCATAGAACTCGGACGCGGCGATTTTGTCGCCCGCATAGCTCACTGCCAGCCGGTAGAAGCGTCCGCGTTCCAGACGTTGGGACGTGCCGCCGGGCCGGACCATGCTCAGTGAACTGGATTCGATACTGCCCGCCGCGTAGAACAGCGTATTATTCGAGGCCCAGAGGTATTGGAAAATGCGCTGATCTTTGCCCTGTTCATCCACCAAAACCGGCGTGCTGCCGGGAGTGGTCAGGTCGAGCAGGTACAGCGATTGCACATCATCCCCGGTGGTCGTGACAAAGGCGAGCGAACTGCCATCCAGCGATACGCGCAGGTGGCGGCTTTCCAGCAAGCGGCTGCCGTATTGGTCCGCCTGGATATGCTGGTCTTGCAGCAAGGGTGTAATCGCGCCAGCAGTTGTGACCCATTGCAGATTGACCGTGTTACGGCGCAAACCGCTCGGCATCGTGATCAGGAAGCCCGATCCGTCTTTGGCCGGGATCATGTTGGTGGTGAACATATCGCTGAAGAAGCCCCCGGCTGGTGTATCAAACACGATCTCGGTGAGTTCGCCGCCCGCCATCGGGACACTGATCAACCGCCAGTTATTCTGGTTAGTCTGTTCGCAGCGTTGGCCCATCAACACGTAAGCGGTATCCCCCACGCGGGCGACGGCGCTGCTGCGGATGCCACAATCCACGTTTTCGCTATCAGGCGGATACACGGGATTGAGCGTGGTCAGGGTCCGACGGGCCGTGCCATCCCACCAATCGAGGTCGCCTTCGGTGGCGTAACCTTCGCCATTGGGATAGA
>JAFGJA010000565.1 GCA_016929355.1 Anaerolineae bacterium
ACCGTAAGCTTCACCGATGGTTTCGCAGACATCGCTGACATCCACCAACGCCTCTGCAAATTGGTGTGCGTTGTCATATTGGAACATCACCACATCAGGGCCAGCGCCAGTAGCGGCAGCGGTTGATATGGTTTGGAGCATGGCGTCAAAGCCCGCATAGTTCCATTCAATGGAGGCATCATTTTTGCTCGCCCAGTCCGCCGTCAAGGATTCCAAAAGAGGGTTCAACGGAGTGATAAAGTGACCCCAGGTTTGGACCGAAAGTTTGGCGCTTTGGGCAAAAACAGGCAGATGAACCAGTGGGCCGGAAAGTGCACCGGCAGCCGCTGCCGCACCTGTCACTTTTAGAAATGAACGACGAGTCAAGCCTTTCTTCATTGCAAAATCTCCTTACTAACTTAACTAACTATTGACTGGTAGGTTTAGGGGTAGGCCGAATTTGAAGATGCTCCTAGCTTTTTGACCTCCTCTCGCCAATAGATCAGGCTGCCTTCGACCGCCTGATGAATCTTGACGGGATCGCCATTGCGGATCGCGTTGACAATTTCCTGGTGAAATCGGACAGATTTTTCCCGGTTATCCGCCACCGCGATGTATGTGTTGCGCAAGGAAGCGAAAAAGAGTTCCTCAATCGCGTGGCCCATCCGTATCACAAGCGCATTATGGCTTGCGTCAAGAATCGTGCGGTGGAACCCCAGGTCTAGAAGGACGAGCTGCTCCACATCAGGATCAGGCTGGCTGGCGTAGGTGGCATGAGCGGAGGCCGCTTCTTCGATGCGTTCCCAATCAGCGTTGGTGGCGTTTTTGGCCGCCAGTTCGCAGTAGCCGATCTCGATGATGCGGCGCAGATCGACTAGTTCGGAGGACATACCGCTCTCGAGCATGATTGCGAAGACCAGTGGACTCAGCATGGTGGGCGAGGGCTTATCGACAATATAGGTGCCATTACCCTGCTGAATGGTAACGACGCCGAGTGCCTGAAGGATTTTCATTGCTTCCCGGATCGCGCTGCGTCCCACACCGAATTGCTGCCCCAATTCGGCTTCGGAGGGCAGCTTCTGACCGGGCTCAAGTTCGCCGTCGATGAGCGCTTGTTTGAACGTTTCGATAATGGTGTCTACGACGCTGCGCTGTTGGATGGATTGAAATTTGAAACTCATGAATATTCTCTTTCGCTAATGGAGTGGGTAGATTTTGGTTTTGCGGACAATCAAGAACGGCTTGACTCGTGTCTTGTGATAACTGTCCTACTCCCAATTGTACCCTTTTTACTCCATTAGTTTTCATCTTTGGTCAGATGTCTGAAAGTAAGTTGCATAAACATCAGACGTATGATAATCTGATATAAGTCTACAAGATCATCTGTTGAATGTCAATCGAGTTGCGATTTGTAATCAATTACAGGTTAACGTTCCATCCAGACATTTAGGAGCAGCGCACATGTCCCAAACCCTTGATGCCCAACCCAAAGAAGCTCTGGTTTCACACTTTGCCCATTGGGAAAAAACAAAGGATTTAATCGACAATACCATTGATGTGATGCTTAATTATCGCCAGAGTGGGCACCCTGGCGGATCGCGCTCAAAGGTTCACGCGCTGCTATCGCTGATGCTCAGCGGCGCGATGCGGTGGGACATCCGCCATCCTGAAAAACGCTTCAGTGATCGATTTATCTTGGGCGCGGGGCATACGATCCCGCTCATTTACTGTACGCTGGCAGTGTTGAATGAAGCGTTGCGTCTTAAATACGAGCAAACCGGCGAGGCGCGCTATTTGATCCCAAATGCGGATGAGCGCGCGTTGTATTGGGAAGATCTGATTGGCTTTCGCCGGATGGGTGGCCTACCCGGTCACGCCGAGATGAGAGGGAAAACGCTGTTCCTCAAATTCAATACCGGCCCCTCCGGTCACGGAACCCCGGCGTCGGCGGGCGTGGCATTGGCACTCAAACGCGCGGGCGCGGGCGATATTCGCGTGTTTATCCTTGAGGGGGAGGGCGGACTGACACCCGGCGCAACCCATGAAACGCTCAATTCCGCGTGGGGACTGGCGCTGGATAACCTGTATTTCCTGGTGGATTGGAATGATTACGGCATTGATCCGCACTCGATCAGCAAGGTGGTATATGGCACACCCGATGATTGGTTTGGGGCACATGGCTGGCAGGTATTCAGCACCGAACACGGCAGTGAATGGGACTCTGTAACCGGAACTCTGTTGGATATGATCGACAGCCCGAACCCTGATCGTGTGCCCAGCGCCATGTGGTTTAAAACGCGCAAAGGGCGCGACTACTTGGTTTATGACAATGCGTCACATGGCGCACCGCACAAGATGAACAGCGACCTGTTCTGGCAGATCAAGAAGAGTTTCGCCGCGACATATGGCGCGGAGTTCACCAATGTGGATGGCAATGCACCAAGCGATCCTGACGCCCTGCGTGCAGAATTCGCGGCTAATCTCAAAGCGATCTTTGACGTGCTGCGCAATGATCAAGGGTTGATTGATTATCTGGCGGGGCGGCTGGTCGAGATCGGGGAAAGTGTGCCGGAAAGCAAACCCGGCATGAAGATCGTGGCGCAGGGCAACCCATTCAAAGATACGCGCCTGTACGATTTCGAGAACTATCCGGATGATATTTTCGCCAAACCGGGACAGAAGGTCGCTAACCGCGCAGGATTTTCGAAGTGGGGCGCGTGGGTGAATGCGTTCGGTAAGAAACACTATGATCGCCCGTTATTCATCATCAGTTCTGCCGATCTCTCGAAATCAACCATGATCAGCGGCTTCGCGGAACCGTATGGCGATTTTGAGGGCTACGGCTGGTATGAGCGCGTCGGCTCGCCCGAAGGCGTGATGCTGCCGCAGGAGATCACCGAATTCACCAACGCGGGTATCGCGGTGGGGATGGCTTCGGTCAATCTGGCGGAGAATGCCGAGGCTGAGTTTGATGGATTCTGGGGAGCATGTTCCACTTACGGATCGTTTTCGTACCTGAAATACGGCATGTTCCGCCTGTTCAGTCAGATCGCGCAGGATTCCGATTTTAAGGTTGGTAAGGTGATCTGGGTAGCGGGGCACTCCGGGCCCGAAACTGCCGACGACAGTCGGACACATTTTGGCATCTTTTCTCCTGGCGTGACGCAATTGTTTCCCGAAGGACATGTGATCAATCTGCATCCCTGGGAACATAACGAAGTGCCCGTTTTGCTTGGAGCGGCGCTCCAACAGGATGCGGCAATTGTGGCCTTGCACCTTACGCGCCCGCCCATCGAGATTCCCGATCGTGCGGCGCTGGGGATGCCTTCTCACTTTGCAGCAGCGCGCGGCGCGTACGTGGTGCGTGACTATCGCGACGATCAACCCAAACACGGCACGCTGATCGTGCAGGGTACCAGCGCAATGGCGAATATGATCAAAATCCTGCCGGAACTCGACGCGCGCGGCCTGAACGTGAAAGTTGTCTGTGCGACCAGCCCGCAGTTATTTGCGCTGCAACCGTCGAGCTATCGCAATCAAGTATTATCACCGGAAGACTGGGTGGATTCTACCGTCATCACGACTCAGGCGCGCTGGCTAATGCATGGTTGGTTGTATAACAAGGTGGCGGAGAAGTACGCGCTGTCGTCGGATTGGGATAACCAGTGGCGCACGGGCGGCACGCTAGACGAGGTGATCGAGGAAGCGCATCTTTCACCGAAGTGGTTGCTAACCGGGATCGAGCGTTTTGTTCACGAGCGGGATCAGCGGGTGAATACGTGTATGGGTTATCCGGGCAGGTAAATACCATCTACCATCGTTGCACTGTTTCCTCCGGCTGCGCCGCTGGTACGTTTGCCCGGATAGGCCGGGCCAGGAGGTCTTTGTGCGCTATTAGTTTGCAGGGGCGACACCTGGGCGGCTCGCCTTATCAAAGGCGGCAACGTGCCGCTACCCCAGCGGCACAACGTGGAGGGCGGACTCGGTCAAGTCCAAATGCGGCACGACGAGAATGTGTACTGGGGCGGGGTGCGGTCTGTGGGACCAGGAAACCGGGCCGACAGACGCGGAGGATGCGACGCACCTCCGCCCCGGTGCGAGCGCGGCGGGCGCTCCACCGGCAATCCCGACGCGATACGCAGAGGCACCACATCCCGGTTCCACATGCCATTCAGCAGCTTGCCGATGGCGA
>JAFGJA010000566.1 GCA_016929355.1 Anaerolineae bacterium
CAACAGCGTGTTTTATCAGAACGCGGGCGCGATCTGGGTATCGCCTAAGCTGGCGCTGGATGTGCGTAACTCGGTGTTTTTCGGTTCCGGCAATGGCGAGGAATTGATCTGGGACCCGATCACGGTGGGCGCGAGTTATGCCCCGATCAGCGCGCTCGAAGCGGCGGGCGGCGGCGCGGCTAACCTCGGTTTTGTCGATCCGTTGTTTGCGAATCCGGCGGCGGGCGATTACAGTTGGAACGCGGACAGTCCCCTTTTGGATGCGGGTACGGCGGCGGTTGATCTGCCGGATTTTGATCTGTATGGCAATCCGCGCGTGGTTGGGGTAGGGGTGGATGTTGGCCCGGTGGAGCGGCAAGAGTGAGCCGCCGCGCGTATGAATTATAATGGGGGTAAATCACCAAGTTTGAAAGAGGAGTGATGCGGATGGCAACCATACAGCATATGACGCTTGACGATTTGAAAACGTTCGTTGAGCAAACTGTTGATGAGCGTCTTTCACGATGGCTCGGCGCGTTCGAAATTGTGGAAGAACCGGAGTCTGATGCCAATTTGACATGGGATGATGTACGCGCTGCCGTTGAGCGTCATCGATGGACCCCACCGCCAGGTGCAAAACCTTCATTGGACCTGCTGCGCGAAGATCGGGATAGCTGATGGCAAACTATGTTGTTGATGCCAGTATTGTGATTGAATACCTCATCACGGGAACATATACGCCAAATGTGCAAGCATTTTTTAATCAGGTGACAGCTAATGATCATTTGGTTGTGCCAGAGTTTTGCTTGCTGGAATGTACCAATAAGGTGTGTCGCTCATTTCAATTACACATTTCACATGAGTTATTGGACTGTACAAACCCTCTATGATCACTATTCGTCCCTATACCGAATCAGACATTGTGGCGATAGGCTGCGTCATTGCGGATACCTACCGCCGGTTTAACCTGGACCAATTTTCGCCGGAGGAGCAAGCCCTGATGCTCGGTCCTTTTTTGCACGCCTATTCGGATGATCCCGATCACTGTGCGGCGGTGGCGGCAGTGGTCCGCTCCGCTACGGTGCTGGTCGCTGATGATCAGGGCGAGGTGGTGGGCGTCTTGCGCGGGCGGCATGAACGGCTGGCGAGTCTCTTTGTGCGCGGCGATCAGCACCGCCGGGGGATTGGTCGCCAACTGGTCGAACGGTTCGAAGCCGACTCGATCCGGGATGGCGTCACCGTCATCCGTGTGTTGGCGACGTTTTATGCCATGCCCTTTTACGCGAAGATGGGCTATAAACGCTCGACGGGTGTTCGCTTCGTCCATAGTTTTGATGGTCCCGGTTTGCCCGCGCAGCCGATGAGAAAAGTATTGCCCCCCTATGACGCCTGAGCAATTTATCGACCACATCCACGCCGGGAAAAAACGCTTTACCCGGTTGGACATCAACGGGGCTGATTTTACGGCATTGCAGGGCTATGATCTGGCGCTGCGCGACTGTACGTTTACGGATACGGATTTTTCCAACGCACAGCTAGAGGGGCTAAACTGCGATCAGTGTCACTTCATCAACTGCAAATTCACCGACGCGAATTTACAGGAAGCCACCTTCACCAACTCGACCTTTTACCGCAGTGGTCCGGCTAAGACGGTGTTTTTACGCGCGAATTTGCGGTTTACCACCTTCACCGATTGTGATCTCCGCATGTGCGATTTCGAGCGCGCGAATCTGTTCCGATCTGAGTTTAATAAGGTGAATGGGTTAGGGACAAATTTCTTCATGGCAGACTTCGACAATGCGGTCAAAATCGTTGATAGCATGTTTCGGTACGCGGTCTTTACGGGCGCGCAGATGGAGAAGTGTGTGCTCACCAACAACCTGTTTATCCAGGCGGTGTTTCAGGGCGCAAAATTGGCCGGGGCCGAACTGATCGGCTGTGATTTGAGCGGCGCAACATGGCAGCACGCCGATGTGCGCGGGGCGGACGTGCGCGGGGCGAATATCCCCTCGTTTGATGTGCGGACGATGGACCTGACCGGCGTCAAAATTCTGGAGAGTCAGCAGCGTTTGTTGTTGGAGATGGCTGAGATCATCGTGTTTCCTGATTGAGCTTCTATTTGCCAGAATCCATCCGACTCGCTTTAATAGGTGGTGCGGGATGGGATGTTCTCAATCAATCACTTAAGGACATAATACTCATGACTCTCAGTCCAAGCGCGCAAAAAGTACAGGATGCTCTCACCGAACGCGGCTTCGGCGCGATCACGGTGGTTGAATTACCCGGCTCGACCCGCACGTCTGCCGAAGCTGCCGCCGCGATTGGCTGCACCGTCGCGCAGATTGCCAAATCGTTGATCTTCAAAGGGAAAGAGAGCGGCGATCCGATTCTGGTGATCGCCAGTGGCACGAATCGCGTCAACACCCAGACGATCAAAGCGCTGGTGGGCGAAGCCATCGAGAAGCCGGACGCGGATTTTGTGCGCGAAAAAACGGGCTTTGCCATTGGCGGTATTCCGCCGGTAGGTCATGTGCAGCCGGTGACGACGTTCATTGATGAAGAGTTGCTGCACTATGACGAAATCTGGGCCGCCGCCGGGACGCCGCACGCGGTTTTTAAGCTGTTGTCGGGCGATCTCGCCCCAATGACCGGCGGGCGTGTGATCACGGTGACGTAGAATTAACCGCAGAGAACACAAAGAACGCAGAGAAAATCAAGTCAAAAGCAAAAGAAAACCAAGATTATATAGGGGATAGAAAATATTATGCGACGAATGACCCCCATACTGTTAATCCTCATTTTGTTGATCGCTGCACTCCCGGCGGGCTTTTCCGCAGGACAGCTAACAACTTATGCGCAGGGGCCGGACGCCTGGACCACCATCGATCTTAATATGCGTGCCGCGCCCAATCATGATACTGTGATTGCGATTCTGCCGCCCAACACGGGCTTGATCTTCGAAGCGCGCGATGCGGGCATGAATTGGCTGCTGGGCCATACCGAAGATGGGCTGTATCGCGGCTGGGTCGTGACGACCTACCTGACCTATGCTACTGGATTTTCGGCAGCGCGGCTGCCTGTCTCGGAGGAAGTCGTAACGGCGGGCAGTCCCCCACCAGCCGCCGATCAGGGGCAGGCGGCAGCGAGCGATTCCGGTGCGTCGGATGTGCCCGCGATGCCCCCCTCAACGGGTACGAAAGCCAATGGCACGATTGAATCGATGACGCTGATCTACGAATCGGCGCGTTCCGAATATTATCACCTGACCTATTGGAGCGATGGCCTGCGCATCAACGGTTACATTGGTTTCCCGAAAGGCGGCGGCCCCTATCCGGCTATGATCTATAACCGGGGCGGCTGGGGCGATTCCGGGATGCTGACCGGGATCGAGATCGTGCCGTTTGTGGAAACGGGCTTCGTTGCGGCGGGGTCACAGTATCGCGGCAATGCGGGCAGTGAAGGTATTTCATCGTTCGGCCACGGCGACGTGATCGACGTGTTGAATCTGCTCGTGCTGCTGCAACAGCATCCCAAAGTAGACGCTTCCCGCGTTGGTATGATGGGCGGATCGCGGGGGGGGATGGTGACCTATATGGCGCTCAAACATGAAACGGAATCCGGCTATAATCGCATCCGCGTGGCGGTGACGGTGGGTGGTCTGGCCGATCTGCCGATGTGGTACTACGACAGCCCGGATTTTCAAAACGTGCTGCAAATCATGGTCGGACCTTCCCCCGAAGCTGCGCCGGAACAATATCAGGTACGATCCGCTACCTATTGGCCGGGATCGATTGGCGTGCCTTTATTACTGCTGCACGGCGGCAACGATTGGATCATCTCGCCGGAGCAGTCGCGCAAGCTGTACGAGGGTATGAAAGCCGCCGGACGTGATGTGTCGCTGATGGTTTTTGAGGGCGACAATCATGAATTGACCGGGCAGTTGGGCGGCTATCGTGACGCGATCCAGTGGATGGGAACCTACATGCGCAACGGCACGACGTATCAAGATCAGTGGGACAATATTCGGGCCGCGACGCAAGCTATCGCCGCGCGGTAACAGCGCCACCAGCGATCACAACTGAGGCCGGGCGCAGTTTATGGCCCGGTCCAATGGGATGTGGTCCAAACTAATGGAGAAAACAATTAAAAGTGGCCCCATGTAGGGGCTGACCAGCGTGTCGGCCCAGGGCGAACACATTGGTTCGCCCCTACGTGAGATCATGCCAAATCTACATATTTTCTCCATGAAGGAAACCAAACAATGCAGACTCGGCAAAAGACCAACCTTGTGATCATCTTGGGCCTGACCATCATGGTGGTTTCGTTCTGCTTGCCCACCGTTTTGCAGTGGTATCCCGATTGGTCGCACTATACGCACTTTAACAAGGACAGCCGTTTAGCCTTTTTCAGTTGGGCGCAAAATGACGGTTCCTATCCCTGGGAAGACCCGGTCCTGGCCGATCCCGGCAGTTCCATCGTGCGTATCTCGCTGCTGCTGCCGAATATGACCGCCTATCTGGTGCGGCAATGGGTTGGTCCGAAACTCGCCTGGTTGGTGCTGGGCGCTGTTGCGTGGGGGCTGACGCTGCTGATCGTGATGTGGCTGTTCCGGTTGGAGGGATTCTCCCGAATTACCGCGCTGGTCGGGGCGGCGGTTTTCATAGCGTTTCAAATCATTCTGGCCGATTTGCCCCCCTTATCGCCTGCGCAATTAAATTACCTGCTGGATCACGTCTTTTTGCGGTTTGATGACTCCATGCCGCGGTTTTATAAGACCTCGACGGAGTTCTTTTATGTGCCCCATTTTTTGTTTAGCATAGCCCTGAGCATCTATTTTTTGTCGAATACTTTTCCCCCGCGCAAAAAATTCTGGATCGCCGCGCTGTGGACGGTGACTGTTGGCAGCTATCCGTTTATTTATTTGTGGAGTTGGGTTGAGTTTTGCGCTGTCATGCCTGTGATGATCGGCGCGATTCTCTGGATCAACCGGGTGAGTTGGCGACACTTGTGGGACTCTTTGAAATATCCGGGCGCGATCATCGGTGTGGCGTGGCTGGTGTATTTTGTGGTGCAGAATGCGCTGGTTGACTCGGAAGCCGGGCGTGATTATATGCTCACAGTGGGGCTGCAAGAGGCGCGCTTTTTGTTTGTTGATAAAGGGGCCGTGTTACGCATTGGGTTGTTTGGGCTAGTGCTGCTGATACTGTCTATCAAAGTGCTTAAGCTGCGCAGTGTGCTGCTTTTAGTGACTTATGGCGTCTATGCCGCTTCGCAACCCCTGGCTAATATGCAGGTGATCGTTGGGCGAACCATCCAACCGATTCATTTTGGATTTCGCAATCAGGAAGTGTTGACCCTCTTTTGGATTTTGCTCGGCCTCTATAGCTGGCGTTGGCTCACTATTCGTTATCCCCAACTGAATCAGCGTTGGCGTCCGGTGGTCCTGGTGGGCTTGTTCATCCTGGCGGCGGGGTACAATTTCGCCTGGAATCTGCACGCCTGGGATTATGTCCAGGCGAACGCGACGTTGTCCGACGATCAAATCGAGGTTCTCCAATTTTTCGACGATCAGCCAGAGTACAAGGTGTTTCTGGCGGATGACATAGATTTAGAGTCGAATCTCATCTTTTTGGAGTCGCGGCGCACGTATCTGCCCTGGGCGCAAGCCTCGACGGTGCATCCCGTCGAACGCACCCAGCGCTTGTATGATGCGTGGTGGCTGCTGTTTCCGACGGATGAGGTGACGTTTGGCGAGTGGTTGAGCAGTCCTAAATGGTGGTGGCATTTTTATAATGCTAAATATGGGACGGGTGATGGCTATAGCTCAACGCTATGGTTTGATGACGAGACGAAAGCGCAGGTCCTCAGTTTTCGGGAAGATCGCCAATTTCCAGAACCCGAACGCCCCTACTATGACCAGATCGACACGGCGCAGACTGTGCATTATAAGCTCGATGTTATTGTGCATAACGTTGACTTGCCGCTTGCCTCATGCGTGGCGGCCCAACCGGTGCTGTTGGCGAACGAGAGCTATGTGATCTACGCTGCGCCGCGTGCGTGTGACTAACCCTGGTCATACGCTCACGCTGTCGCCAGCATCGTTTGCACAGCCTGCACCGTCGTGATGATGTCGGGCAGTTCGTCTTGCCAGAACGTTGGCACATGCAGCGCCAA